>RFVE01000442.1 GCA_009922585.1 Planctomycetia bacterium | reverse complement strand
TCTCGACAAACATCCAAACCCGATCGGCCTGCCGCACCATGAAGGCGGTGCCGGAGCCGGGGGCCCGCCCGCCAAGCGGGCCGCTTCCCCGCCAGACGACCTCGCCCGACGGAATCGATACCACTCGCAGCTCACCCTTCTCATGGAAGCCGTAGAGGTGTCCGTCCGCGGCAAAAGGCTGCACGTTGACCGCCGACAGCCCCTTTTTCACCTCGTTCCGCCAGACGACTTTGACGCCGGGCTGGTCGGGAGTGAGTTGCAGCAGCAGGTTCTTGTTCTGATAGCCGCCGACGAACAGATAGTCATCCAACTGAACCGGCGACATGATGATGGAACCGTTGTCGGCGTTGTAGCCCGACTCCCAGAGCAGCTTGCCGGTCTCAGGCACAACGGCATAGATGCCGTCTGGCTTCATAAAGACCAGTTGGCGGACGCCAGCTGCTTCGATCATCGTCGGCGGTGAATAGCCCTGCTCAGAGGCGGAACCAGCCCGCCAGATCTCCTTGCCGGTGAGCTTGTCCAAGGCGACCGCATGGGCCACCTCGGTGCCTGCCACGCAGATCAGCCGCTCTCCGTCGATGAGCGGGTGGCTGGCGTAGCCCCAGAGGGCAGCCTTGCACTGGTAGTCCTTTCGCAGGTTCCGCTTCCAGACAACCTGACCATCAGCCACCTTGAAGCAGAACAGATCCCCCTCGGTGCCGAGGGTGTAGACCCGATCGCCATCGACGGTCGGCGTACAGCGGGGGCCGGCCGGGTAGGCGACCGTGTAGGTGACCGGGTACTCGTGGCTCCAGAGGATCTTCCCGGTTGCCTCGTCGAGACAGAGCACCCGTTCGGTGCCGGTCGAACTCTTCCGTTCAAAGTTGGCAACCTTCACGTTGGCATCAGTGACATAGTCGCAGACGAACACGCGGCCGGCTGCCACGGCGGGGCCGGCATACCCACCCGCGATCGGCGTCCGCCAGAGCACCTTCGGCCCGTCGGCAGGAAACTGCTCACAGATGCCGTCTTCCCGCCAGACGTTATCCCGGCCCGGGCCCATCCATTGCGGCCAGTCGTTTGCTCGCACAAAGGCCGGCATGGCAAGAGATAGAAATCCCACCGCAAACAGCGTCTGCTTCAGTGATTGAAAAACTATTCTCGGCATCAGTTCCCTCTTTTCTGCTTGGCAGGCTTTGAGCCGTATACGTGCAGAGCCCTCAGCCCAGCACGCTTTCGAGCACCTCTTCGGCAACGTAGATCGGCAGATTGGGCTCGCAGGTAACTGCGACGGCGATGGCGTCGGAGGGCCGTGAGTCGATCTCGATGATCTCACCGTCCTTTTGCACCCGGAGGGTGGCGAAGTAGGTGTGCTCCTTCAGCTCCGAAATCACGACATCTTGAAACTCACCGCCGAGCAGCTCGACCGCCGCCACCAGCAGGTCGTGGGTGAGTGGGCGGGGAGACGGATGATGCTTGACCCGGCGGTCGATGCTGGTGGCCTCGAACAGACCGATCAAAATTGGAAAGGTGCGATCGCCCTCGACTTCTTTCAGGTAGACCACCTGCTGGTCGTTGATCTCGCTGATGATGATCC
>RFVE01000441.1 GCA_009922585.1 Planctomycetia bacterium | reverse complement strand
GAAGGAATTTGAACTGCGGGTGCTCTTCCAGATGAGCGGCACCGACTCAAGCCAACTGGTCGAAAGCCCAATTGCTGGCCGGCTGGGCGAGCAGAGGGCGCTCTACGTTCAGGAAGAGACCGGGACCCTAGAGAAGTTCCGCCCGTACCAGTTTCCCGATGATGCATGGCTTGCCGAAGTTTCGACAAAGTTGCGGGCCCGCCCCCAGGGGACGCCAATTGAACGGCCGAAGGTGGCACCAAAACCAGCCGCACCGCCGGCAGATGATGACGGCGGCTTTTCGTTGAAGCACGGCTTTGGTGCTGACGAGTTCAACTTTGCCAAGATGCTCGACGACCCACCTACTGATTCCAAGCCCGACGACACGGCTGACCCCGACGCCAACTGACACCGCCGTGGATAGTTCACCACGAAGGCACGAAGGACACGAAGCCACACAGGCACCAAGCCCGTCAATCAAACTGCTTGGCGATACCGCCGTAGAGATCTCGGTGAATCAGACGGGCCCTGCCAGCTGCCTGATCGATCATCTGCGAGCAATCACCGATACTGTCCGCCGGGCTTGCCCAAACGGAGTCATCGATGTTGTCCCGTCGCCTAATCGCGTCACGGTTGTCTATGACCCGCTGCTAATCGACGGCCTTGATGATTTGCTGAAGGCCCTCCATGCGCTGGTTGCCGCCGCCACGAAGGCTCAGCCCCAAGCTCCCACCTGCCACGAAGTACCCGTCTGTTATGGTGGCGACGATGGCCCCGACTTCGCTGCCGTCTGCCAGCATCACGGCATTGGCACAGCGAGGCTGATTCAGCTCCACACCGAACCCGACTACCTTGTCACCGCCATCGGATTCGTCCCGGGCTTTCCGTACCTGGCGGGACTTCCACCGGCCCTCGCGACGCCCCGGCTGGCCAGCCCACGCACACATATTCCTGCTGGATCAGTCGGCATTGGTGGCAGCCAGACCGGCGTCTATCCATTTGCCACCCCGGGCGGCTGGCAGCTGATCGGCCGGACCAGCTTCCCGCTTTTCGATCCAACCGCCAGCCCACCGGCAGCCCTTGCCGTGGGGGACCGCGTGCGGTTCAGGGCAACGGCGGAGAGCCCAGCAGCGCCCCCCTTCATCCCACCGCCCCTTCATGCCTTGCACGCACCAACGGTCACCGTGCTTGAGCCGGGACTCATGACAACGGTGCAGGACCTTGGCCGGTCGGGCCAGCGGGCCGCAGGGGTACCCAGTGGCGGTGCCGCCGACCCACTGTCGGCGAGGCTTGCCAACCTCATTGTCGGCAACCCGGAGTCAGCCGCCCTGATCGAGTTCACATTGCTTGGTCCCAGCCTGCGATTTGAGACGGACACCATCGTTGCGCTGGCTGGTGCCACGATCGCCAGCCAACCGACACTGCGTCCGCTGCAGATGCGAGCAGGGGAAACGCTCGTCATCGGCCATGTCACTGCGGGCTGCCGCGGCTATCTGGCGATCGCCGGCAGCATTGACCTGCCCCCAGTCCTCGGCAGCTGGGCCACCTATCTGCCCGCCGGCTTCGGTGGCCTTGCCGGACGACCACTGGTGGCTGGCGACCAGTTGGCA
>RFVE01000045.1 GCA_009922585.1 Planctomycetia bacterium | reverse complement strand
GGCAACTGGTTGGCGACCGTTGCAAAGAACCCGACTGGAATGTGGTCGGAGAATTTCGCTGCATCTGTTTTGAGTTTTCCGCCGTTTAGACGAACCGCAACCGCGAATGGGGGCTTATCCGAATCGACCACTGATCGATGACCGGAACGCCTCCGCTTGAGTCCGTGCTGAGAACACTATCGACGCACCTGCACCCGTCGTTCGATCCATTTTCTGCCTGGAGATCGATTTTGCCGGCAGCTCGTCCGGGCAAGCTGTGCAGACTGCCCTGCCTTCCTGCTTCCGAGCCATTCATTGTTTCGGGCTGTTGGTCGGGCTCCAAAGCAACGCGTTGTCGAGGAATTCGGGACGGCATAAACTTATGGTGTCAGGAGAGAGTCTCACGACCGCCGAAGGCTGAACGCTCAGGCACCAGGACTGACAACCCAAAAATTCTGTTGGAGAGCGACGTCGCCTGCGGCGTCCACCGAAGGGGCAAGCCCCGGGCCGATGCCCGCGGGTGAATCTCTCAGGTTCCCGGACAACAGGGTTCCCGGCATCGCCTCGGTGATGCCGTCCAAGTCGGCTGTCTCAGACGGCCAGCTGTTCCGACCAGCCAACGATTTCGGCTGTCTCGTCAGGAAAGGAACCCTGCATGTCCATCGCTCCCTCTCTTGCCGACCTCGACCAGCAGCACAACTCGGACTGTCCGCCAGAAGGGCACGCCCCCCGCGGTGCATCCAGCTTTGCCACCCGACACATCGGCCTCTCAGCTGCCGCTGAACAGACAATGCTCGCGGCCGTGAAGGCCGATTCATTGCCGAGCTTGATCGACGAAATTGTGCCGGCAAGCATTGCCCGCCAGCAGCCAATGCAGCTGCCCGAGCCGCTGACTGAGTCGGCAGCCCTGGCCGAGTTGCAATCGATCGCCAGCCGCAACAAGCTGCTCAAGAGCTTCATCGGCCAGGGCTATCACGGCACCCACACCCCGACGGTGATCCAGCGAAACGTGCTTGAGAACCCCGCCTGGTACACCGCCTACACGCCGTATCAGGCCGAGATCTCTCAGGGACGCATGGAAGCAGTGCTGACCTTTCAAACGATGGTCTGTGATCTCACCGGCATGGAGATCGCCAATGCCTCACTGCTTGATGAGGCGACCGCCGCCGCCGAGGCAATGACGCTCGCCTTCCGGCTGCACAAGGGCAAGGCCACCGTCTTTCTGGCTGATCACAGGTGCCATCCGCAGACACTGGAGGTGCTGGCCACCCGGGCTGAGCCGCTGGGCATCGACCTCGTCGTCGGCGACGTTGCCGATGCCCTTGACGAGGGCGACTGCTTTGGGGTGTTGGTGCAATATCCGGCCACCGACGGAGAGCTGACTGACTGGCGGCAGCTGGCTGACCAGGTGCATGAGAAGCAGGCTCTACTCTGCGTGGCCGCCGATCCGCTCGCCCTCACCCTGCTGATCCCGCCCGGCGAGTGGGGCGCCGATATTGTGGTTGGTTCGACCCAACGCTTCGGCATGCCGATGGGCTGCGGCGGTCCCCACGCGGCCTACTTCGCCTGCCGTGATACCTTCAAGCGATCACTGCCGGGGCGGCTGGTTGGGGTGAGTGTCGATGATGCGGGGCGGCCGGCGTATCGGCTGGCCCTCCAGACCCGCGAGCAGCACATTCGCCGTGAGAAGGCAACGTCGAACATCTGCACCGCGCAGGTGCTGCCCGCCGTGGTGGCAGCGATGTATGCGGTCTATCATGGCCCCGACGGGCTCCGGGCAATCGCCAGCCGCATTGCGGGTCTGACCGCAACGCTGGCTGCTGGGCTTGAGCAGCTTGGCTTTTCCCTGCGGCACACCCAGACCTTTGACACCCTGGCCGTCGCCACTGGTGCGCAAACGGGCGAACTTGCCGCCCAAGCCCGGGCCGCCGGCATGAACCTACGGGAACTCGATACGGCCACCCTTGGCATCAGTCTCGATGAAACGACCACCCCGGCCGACATCGTCCGGCTCTGGCAGGTCTTTGCTGGCGACCATTCCGTGCCGGCCTTTGCTGACGACGAGTCAACCGCAAAGTCGCTGGTGCCTGACCACCTGCTGCGGACAAGTGACTTCCTGACCCATCCGGTCTTTCACAGCCACCGTAGCGAGACCCAGATGCTTCGCTACCTGCGGGAGCTGGCTGACCGCGATCTGGCCCTTGACCGGACAATGATTCCGCTGGGCAGCTGCACGATGAAGCTCAACGCCACCAGCGAGATGATCCCGATCAGCTGGCCGGAGTTTGCAAACGTGCACCCTTTCGCTCCGGCTGATCAGCGGGAGGGCTATGCGACACTCGAGCGACAGCTCTGTGAATGGCTCGGTGAGGCCACCGGCTATGCTGGCATCAGCCTGCAGCCGAATGCCGGTGCCCAGGGTGAATATGCCGGGCTTCTGGTCATCCGGGCCTGGCAGCGGGCCCGCGGCGAGGGGCACCGCGACATCTGCCTGACACCCGCCTCAGCCCACGGCACCAACCCCGCGAGTGCCCAGATGGCAGGCATGCAGGTGGTGGTGATCGGCTGCGACGGTCACGGCAACGTCGATCTTGTCGAACTGCGGCAGAAGTGCGAGCAGTTCAGCGACCGGTTGGCAGCAGTGATGATCACCTATCCCAGCACCCACGGGGTGTTTGAGGCCGATGTCAAAGAGCTGTGCGAGATCGTCCACCAGCATGGGGGTCGGGTCTACATTGACGGCGCCAACATGAACGCCCTGGTTGGCACCGCCGAACCGGGCCAGTTCGGCGGCGACGTCAGCCACTTGAACCTGCACAAGACGTTCTGCATTCCCCACGGCGGCGGTGGGCCCGGCGTCGGACCGGTTTGTGTGGTTGCTGACCTTGTGCCGTTTCTGCCAGGCCATGCCGCTGGCGGTCTTGAGCCAGCCGGCGGTGTCGGCGCAGTCTCAGCGGCGGCTCTGGGGAATGCCGGTGTGTTGCCAATCAGTTGGATGTACATCCGCATGATGGGTGCGGTCGGCCTGCGGCAGGCGACCGAAGCGGCAATCCTTTCGGCGAATTACGTAAGCGTCAGGCTCCGTGACCACTACCCCACGCTCTACAGCGGTAAGGGTGGCCGGGTGGCCCACGAGTGCATCCTCGACCTCCGGCCACTGAAGGAGACCAGCGGCATCACTGCCGAGGACGTGGCCAAGCGGCTCATCGACTATGGCTTTCACGCCCCGACCCTCAGCTTTCCGGTACCCGGCACCTTGATGGTTGAGCCAACCGAAAGCGAGGACCTGGCCGAGCTCGACCGGTTCATCGCGGCGATGATTGCCATCCGTGAGGAGATCCGCCGAGTGGAGGACGGCCAATGGCCGCGGGACGACAACCCAGTGGTGCGGGCCCCGCACCCTGCGGCCTGCGTGGCGGCCGACGAGTGGACGCGGGCCTACACCCGCGAGGAGGCGGCCTTTCCACTGCCGGAGCTCAAGCGGCGGAAATACTGGCCACCAGTCGGCCGGATCGACAATGTCCACGGTGACCGCAACCTGTTTTGCAGCTGCGTGCCGGTTGCAAACTGGGCAGAAACAGCCGACTCCGACTGACATGGGGGCATTGGCAATCCTGAGAGTAACCGGTGCTGGTTCATGACATAATGAGTCGGCGGCAGTGGGTCCCATCAATCGGATCAGCTGCCCGTGGTCGAACATTCGGCCGGGCCAGTGACGGGGATTGCCATGCACCGACAACTTGTAACCACCTGGATGATGCTGCTGGGTGTCGGGGCATTCGGCAGTTCCAGCATCGCTGCAGGCGAGCGGACAGCGGCCGAGCGGCATTTTTTCGAGACTCGTATCCGACCCGTGTTCGTGCAGCATTGCTATGGCTGCCATGCCGTTGACGCTGATGAACTTGCCGCCGGGCTGAGGCTCGATGATCCCGAAGCCATGCTGGCTGGTGGGCAATCAGGCCGAGCGATCGTGCCGGGGAACCCCGACGCCAGCCTGCTCATTCAGGCACTGCGGTACGACGGGCTGGAAATGCCGCCTGAAAAGCCGCTGCCTGCTGCGGTCATTCATGACTTTGAAGAGTGGATCCGCCGGGGGGCGGCCGATCCCCGTGAGGTTCAAACCGTTGCGACTGATCAGGCTCACGAAGATCCACAGCAACCGCTCTGGTCACTTGCCCCACTTCATTATTCTGAGCCACCGGCCGTCAGTGACGCCAGCTGGGGACGCGATCCACTCGATCAGTTTGTTCTGGCCCGACTCGAAGCTGAGCAAACGCCTCCCGCTGATGACGCCTCGGCTCGAGAGCTGATTCGGCGACTCTCCTTCGACCTGCACGGCCTGCCGCCGACCGCTGATGAGATCGATTCATTCACAACAGCCTACGCAGCCAATGCCGATGCTGCAGTGACCGAACTGGTCGACCGGCTGCTGGGACAACCGCAGTACGGCGAACGCTGGGGCCGGCACTGGCTCGATGTCGCACGCTATGCCGAATCAAACGGCAACGATGGTCTCAGCCGGAACCCGACCTTTCCCCATGCCTGGCGGTATCGCGATTACGTGATTGCCGCGTTGAATGATGACCTGCCCTATGACCGTTTTCTTGCCGAGCAGATCGCCGGCGACCTGCTGCCGAGTGGCTCGCCGCAGGAGCGGGACCGCAGGTTGGTCGCGACCGGTTTTCTGGCCCTGGCAGCCAAGCCGGCCAAGGCGATGAACCAAAACTTTGACATGGATGTGGTGGCTGACCAGATCGATCTGATCGGCCGCGGCATCCTCGGCCTGAGCATTGGCTGCGCCCGCTGCCACGACCATAAGTTCGATCCGATTCCAACGCGTGACTACTACGCCCTGGCCGGCATCTTTCAGAGCACCGAGACACTCTGGGGAGCCGCCGGTCACGAAACGCTCACCGCACCTCCGACCGACCTGCATGTGCTCACAACGGCAGAACGCATGCTGCCTCCTGACGACTTTGTCGAAACAGTTGTGCTGCGTGACTCAGCTACCGGTGTTCCCAAGAAAATTCCACCGCCGAAATGGCCTGCCGGCACGCCAGTCGCCATGGGGGCCCGCGACCGCAAGCAACCGGCTGATTCCAAAATCAACATCCAGGGGGAATCAAAGAAGCTCGGCGAGCAGGTCCAGCGAGGATTCCTCGCAGCCCTGCAGCCGCCGACGACTCCGGAGTTTGCCATCAGTCATCGCGAAAGTGGCCGGCTGCAGCTGGCCCGCTGGCTGACCAGTACCGCCCGTCCTGTCACCGCTCGGGTGCTGGTCAACCGGGTCTGGCAGCATCTCTTTGGGCGGGGACTTGTCGGCACGCCCAATGATTTTGGTGTTTACGGTGAACGCCCATCACACCCGGCGCTGCTCGATCATCTGGCTGCCCGGTTCATCGACGAAGGCTGGTCGCTGAAGCAACTGATCAGAATCGTCACCACCAGCCGGACCTATCGACTGACCAGCCGGGATACACCCGACCGCGTCGCCGCCGATCCGGACAACCGGCTGCTCAGTCGCCACCTCCGCCGCCGGCTCGATGCCGAGTCACTCAGGGATGCGATGCTGGCCGCCAGTGGGCAACTCGACCGATCCCCTGGCAAAGGTTCGATCATCCAGCACCGGGACATCCTGGTGAATCTGGCAGGCAACCTGCACGAGCCGAGCAACCGTCGCAGTGTCTACCTCTGCTATCTGCGCGGCTCACCGCCCCCCTCGCTGGCTGCCTTCGATCTGCCAGACTTCAGTGAGCCGATTGGTCAGCGAGATGTCGCCACCGTTCCGGGCCAGGCGCTGCATCTGTTCAATAACCGATTCGTGCTCAATCAGGCTGAGCATCTCGCCCGCCGAGTTTATGCCCTTGCGGCAGACGACAACGATCGCATCAGGCTCGCCTTTCGGGCTGTCTTCAGCCGTGATCCCGACAGCATTGAGCAAGGACAGTCTCGTGCGGTGTTGAATCGGCTGGTAGCGACGCTCCCTGCAAGCGATGACGCGAACGAACAGGCCTGGACCGGCCTCTGTCAGGCACTGCTGATGAGCAGTGAGTTCCGCTACATCGACTGACCATATGCCACCCCCTGCTCAGAGCTGAGGTTTTTATGACTGTCTCCCGCCGTCAACTCCTTCAGACTGCCTCCTGCGGTTTTGGGTCCCTCGCCCTGCAGGCCCTTTGCTCTCAGGCTGCCTCAGCGAGTGTGACCGGCATTCCAGCCCGGGCCAAGCGGATCATCTTTCTCTGCATGAGCGGTGGCCCAGCCCAGCTCGACACCTTCGACTACAAGCCGCAAACGGGCAACAAGCCTCACCCCGGCTCGGTTGTTCCCTTTCGCCAACATGGTGAGAGTGGGCTTTGGATTTCCGACTTGCTGCCGGAAACCGCTCGACATGCCGACCAGCTCTGCATCATCAACGGCATGCATGCTGACACGACCATCCACGCCCAGTCATTCCTGCAACTCCATACCGGTGAACGGCTACGGAAGCGGCCAAGCCTCGGCTCATGGATCAGCTACGGGCTGGGTACCGAAAATGAAAACCTGCCCGGTTTTATCAGCCTCAACACCTCAAAACGGTCGGTCTACTCATCCAGCTTCCTGCCGGCGGTCCACAACGGCACACCGATTGGGGTCAACGGTGAAAACATGTCGACGGCCACGATCGCCAATCTCCAAGGTGGTTCGCTCTCGCGGGCCGCCCACCGGCAGCAGCTCGATTTTGTGCAGCAGCTCAACCGCCGCCATGCGGCCGCACGCTCTGCCGATGACCAGTTGGAAAATGTGATCGAGTCGCTTGAGCTTGGCTTTCGGATGCAGGCGGCTGCTCCCGACTTACTCGACCTGAGCACTGAGTCGGCGGCCACCCTCGCCCGCTACCGAGTCGGCCGGAAGGAGGAGCAAATCGGCACCTGCAAGCCGAGCGACTTCGGCCGGCAGTGCCTGTTGGCCCGCCGGTTCGCCGAGGCAGGGGTGCGGTTCATTGAGGTCAATCACGGCAGCTGGGATCAGCACAAGAACCACCGCCGCGACCTGACCGCGAACTGTGAGGCGACCGACGCGCCGATCGCCGCCTTGCTGCAGGATCTCCGTGAACGCGGCCTGCTCGAAGACACGTTGGTGGTCTGGGGTGGCGAGTTTGGCCGCCCGGGGCTTACCCCGAACGACGGGAAGGATGAGACCGGCCACAATGCCCGCGGCTTCACCTTCTGGCTTGCTGGTGGTGGCGTCCGTGGCGGCCACGTCCACGGCA
Organism: Planctomycetia bacterium; assembly: GCA_009922585.1. Lineage (GTDB taxonomy): Bacteria > Planctomycetota > Planctomycetia > Pirellulales > UBA1268 > UBA1268. The sequence goes on along the minus strand of RFVE01000045.1, from coordinate 10,565 downwards.
AAACCGATAGCACAGGCGGGCGGGCTGTCGAAGGAAAGGTTCACTTCCGCGATTTGCATGCCACGATCCTCCATCTGCTCGGGCTGGCAGCAAACGACTTGACCTTCTGGTATGCCGGTCGCCACCATCGGCTGACCGGCCCAGAGGGTGGCCTAGTTGTTTTTCTGCGAACCAGCCAGGGTACCGCATCACCGGCACGGACAGGCCCACCTCAACGTGGAGGACCTGTCATGGCCCGTTTTTTTCCGGAACCCACAGACCGTCTGGCCCCCTTCAATACCGCCGCCAGTGGGGCGGTCCACTCGGCGACTGACATCAATCGGGCTGAGCACACGATCTGGCTTGAAACCCTCGCCCGTTGGCGGCATGACATCGACCGCTGGCAAGAGCAGCACCGCTCGGCCATCGAGCGGCTGACGCGGCTGCAGCGGGGTATCGAGGACCACGGCTGCTGCCTGGCTGACCATGCCGTCATCATCGATGGCATCGAAGCGGCCACTCGAGCCCACGATGCCCGGCTGGCCACCACGACGATTACTGACCCCAACCTCAAGGCTGAACACATCCAGCAGCAGGCCGACCTGGTGCACTCTGGGGAGATTCACCGGCAGATTGCCGAGCACCATGCCGGGGTGATGGCTGCCCTGCAGGCAGTTGAAGCCACCCTGGCTGCACCGCTGAAGTGCCACCTGTCAGCGACCACCAGTGGGGACCGGCCGCATGAATGAGACGCTCTTTCTGATGTTCATCGTGGCGATCGTGCTGATTGCCTCACTGAGCGTCCTGGTCTATCTGGCCCTGATTGCCTCGAGCCCGGAATAGCCAGAAGCCAACAGCCGAGACGACGACAATCGTGGCGGCACCAGCGAGCTGCCAGGGGTCGTGGAGACACATCAGCACGGCAAAGCCAGCCGTAGCGGCGATGTAGACACCGGCAGCGGCAAGGACTGCGCCGGCAGGGCGAGCAGCGGCAGCTGCATCACCATCAGCGGTTCGCGGCACAAACAGTGTGGCGACCGTAAGGGCCGAACAGAGCGAGAGCGTCACTCCGAGTAATCCAAGCAAGTCACGAATCGTCGCTAGTTGCACCATGCTCACCGCCAGTGCTGCCTGCACCAACACGGCCCGGCTACGGCCACGAGTACCGGCCAGCCAGCCTGGCAGGATGCCATCGTCGGCCATCGCCACCACCACCCGCGAGCCGGCCATCGTCATGCCGGCGGCCGCCGAAATGGTGGAGAGCACAATGGCCAGCCGCATCCACCATTCAAAGGACGGTCCCCCGAGGGCAGCCGCGGCGACGGCCGCCACCTCGGCCTGACCGGCCAGCGCGGCCGGTACCGCCGACCGCAGGAAGACGTCATTGAGCAGCAAATAGAGCACCGTCACCAGCAGGGTGCCCAGCAGCACAGCCACTGGCACCGTGCGGCGGGGTGACCGGGCCTCTGAGGCAATGTAGACCGCCTCGTTGAACCCGGTGTAGCTGAACATGACCCACATCACCGTCATTGCAAAGCTGCCGACCGACAGCCCTCCGGCTGTGACCGGCTCAGCGAGAGCGGCATCGCCCGCAGCAATCGCGGCATAGCCCCAGACGATCAGCCCGCCGATGGCCAGCAGCTTCACCGCGACCAGCGCCGTATTCAGACCTGCCGCCAGCCGACCCGCCTCGACATGCACAATGCCGCAGACGATTACCACTGCTGTCGCAAAGGCCTGCGGCGGTAGCCAGTCCGGCAGCCCGACCAAGGGGCTGGCGTAGGCCTGGCAGGTCAACGCCGCAAAGGCAATCGCGCCACTGAAGCCTGCCGTCAGCGAAACCGTGCCTGCCAGAAAGCCAAAGAACGGATGCAACGCCCGCGACAGATAGAGGTACTCGCCGCCCGACTGCGGCAGCCGAAAGGCAAGCGCTCCGTAGGCGATCGCTCCACAGCTGGCAATCAGGCCACCGACTGCCCAGGCTGCCAGCACGGCAGCCGGCGAGCCGAGCGACTCGAGGGCAAAGCCCGAGGTTGTAAACACGCCAGAACCAATCACTGCGGCTGATCCAGTGGGCCGGCGGAACCGCAGCAGATAATTTTCCTTGAAGGCCGGCACCGCTACCTCGTCAACAAACTCAAAGCCGGCCGCCTCGACCTCCTGCCGCACCGTCTCTTTTCCAGCCCGCACATGCCCGAGGATCCACTCCCGCGACACCCCCTCAACCCGCTCAAAGTCGACCACCACAAACAGGCCACCCGGCACGAGGGCCTGCCGAATGGAGGCGAGCATCTCGGGGTACTGTTCAAAGTGGTGGTAGGTATCACAGGTGAAAACCGTGCTGACGCTTGCCGCTGAAAGCTTCGTTGAGGTGGCGGTGGAGTGAACCGCCGCGATATTAGACAGCCGCTCGTCGCGGATGCGTCTCTCCACAAACTCGATCAGCCGGGGAGAGATATCGACGGCATAGACCCGCCCCTCCGGCCCGACCGCTTGGGAGAACATCTTCAGGAACGCCCCTGTACCGCAGCCGACATCGGCAATCCTCGCCCCAGGCGCGAGCCGCAAGGCATCAAGAATTGCCTCCCGGGCATGAAAGACCTCGCGGCTTTCGACCTCGAAACGATCGACCCATTCCTGAGGATCGAGGTCGGGGTCAAGGAACTTGCTGTTGATGCCTACTCCTGGTGCAGCCGGCGGAGCGGCAGCCAGTGTCGGCACCAGCAGGAACTGGGCAGCCAGCAGCAGTCCGCCAATCCTCAGCGCACGGGAGCGAGCCTGCCAGATCGGTGGGCAGCACGTCATGAGCAAATCCTTCTTGGGGAGGCTGGTGGTTACTGACCGCATTTTACGTTACCTGTCGGATCGAACCGAAAGATTCCACAGGCTGAGCAGATGGTTTCCTCTCTCCGTTAAACTGTTGTGGATGAAAAAAAACATGCTGCTCTGTGCCGCCGTTATGCTCTCCGGATGTAGGGGTTCAACTGAAGCTGAATCACCCGTGATGGTCGAGCGGCAGCATGCACACTATCACGTCCATGGAACCGATGTTGCACACGGCCACAACCATGACGACTTTTCCGCCGGGGGACACACCCATGAACATGACAACCACTGAGTCTACTGCGGCGCGACGAAACGCCTTTACGCTTGTTGAACTGCTAGTGGTGATCGCCATCATCGGTGTGCTGGTGGCCATGCTGCTGCCGGCGGTCCAGCAGGCCCGCGAGTCGGCCCGGTTGACCAGTTGTAAGAACAATCTCAAGCAGTTCGGTGTGGCGATGCACAACTATGAGACTGCCCGCAAGCACCTGCCGACCGGGTATGAGTATGAGTACTCGGCAGGCGGTAATACCAAGGGCTTCTCTTGGGGCACGCTGCTGCTGCCGTTGATCGAAGAGCCTGCCATCTACGACCAGCTCGACTTCACCAAGCCGCTCTACCATGCCGACAACTTGCTGGCTCGCGAGACCCATCTGCCAACGTTTCTTTGCCCAACCGACACTATCTCACCCACCGGGTACGTCGAGATGGGTCCAGGCGAACGATTCGCGATGGCCTGTTACGCCGCCAACTTTGGACCACCCGACCTCGACGCCACTCAGGAGCAGCGGGCTGGTGTCTTCAGCCGCAACAGCCGAACCCGACTGGCTGAGATCACCGACGGTCTTTCCAAGACGCTGATGCTAGGTGAACGGCAGAACGGGCCCTTTCGGGCCGGTGCCAGTCACGGCAACCATTTTGAGTACGAGACGGCCTGGAGCGGCGCAATTCGTGACTTCGACGATCCCACCGATGACCACGGCCACATGGTGCTGTTCCAGACCGGAAACACCCCCAACAGCCCACAGAGCGATGATCGCGACGTCTCAGCAGCGCATGACACTCTGGCGTTGTTTCTGATGTGCGACGGGTCGGTGCGGCCGATCGATCAGGCGATCAGTGCCGCGGTCTATACCAACCTGGGCACCCGGGCCGGGGGTGAACTGATCAACGAGTAGCATTTTGAACAAATGCTGGACACCTTTTTCTCTTTGAGGCTCTTTCCATGAAACGTTTTCAAGCACTTTGGGTGATCGGACAACTGACGGTGACTGGTCTGCTGCTGGTGGCAACCATCTGTCCGGCGACTGCTGCCAACCCGACCGGTGGCCAGCCCACTGTCGGTCAGATTGAAAGGCTCGACCCCAGGCTTGACGCGTTGGTTCCTCCTGGAACCCAGATTGAGGTGCTCGCCATGGGCTTTGAGTGGTCAGAGGGGCCAGTCTGGACCGGTGACGGAGAGGGTGGGCTGCCGGCTGACTCGTTGTTGTTCAGCGATGTACCCCAGAATCACATTCACCGCTGGCATGCAAAAGACGGACTGTCGATCTTCATGGAGCCATCGGGCTTCACCGGCCCAGCCGCCTACAGTCGTGAACGAGGTAGCAACGGCCTCGCCCTCGACCTTCAGGGCCGCTTGCTCTGTTGTGAACATGGTGATCGCCGTGTGAGTGTCCTGACCAAGGGAGGTGGCAAGCGGACGCTGGCTGATCATTGGGATGGCAAACGGTTCAATAGCCCCAATGACCTTGCCGTGCACTCCTCGGGCGCAATCTATTTCACCGATCCGGCCTATGGCCTGCCAAAGGGCTTCGATGATCCCAGCCGCGAGATCGACTTCTGCGGTGTCTATCGAATCGACCCCACCGGAAAGGTGAGCCTGGTATGCGAGACAATGACTCGACCGAATGGCATTGCTTTTTCGCCTGACGAAAAGAAACTTTACGTCGCCCAGTCGGACCCTGAGGCACCAATCTGGAAGGTGTTCTCGGTCCAACCAGATGGCACCCTCGATGCCGGGCGGATCTTTTTCGATGCCAGCGATCTAGCCAAGACCCGGCAAGGCATGCCCGATGGGTTCACGGTTGACACCGCCGGTAACCTGTTTGCCACTGGGCCTGGTGGCGTGCTGGTCATCGCACCGGACGGCAGCCATCTTGGTACTCTGTTGACCGGCCAGAAGACTGCGAACTGCTGCTTTGGTGAGGACGGCAAGACGCTCTTCATCACCGCCGACATGCTGCTGTGCCGGGTCCGGCTGACCACTGCCGGCTGGTAATCAGTGCCCGGTCGGCCAGGCAAAGAGGCGAATCCGATTTCCGTCGGGATCGGCGGTGACCAGTTCTCGGAACCCCTCCGGATGGGTTTTCGGTTCGACCAGTTCAGTTCCTGCTTCCCGCAGGCGAAGATGCGCGGCATCAAGATCGACTACCTCAAAGCCGAGGCTCCAGCGGCTGCTGGCCTCCCCAGCTGAGTCACGGCTGAGAATCGCGACCCGGGTGTCCCCTGCTTCAAACAAGGCATAGCCGTCATCCATCACCCGAACCAGCACCCGCAGACCAAGGACGTGTCGGTACCACTCGACCATGTCGGTCCAGCGGGACGTCCGTAGTTCGACGCTGAACAGCGTCGGTCGGTGATGGATGGGAAGGGTCACAGAAACAGCCTCCTGCAGGGGCAGCGAGGCCGGGGATTCCACCGCGACACTCACCCCACATCCGGTTTGTACCGGGAAGCCCCCGCAGCCACCAGTGTCTGACTTGTGATAGCTGACAGCAGAGGTTGGGCTTCTCGAAATCGGCTGAAGAAACGAGACTATATCTTTTCCATCCGAGTGGTGAATGTCCACCAGTCCACCCGTCAGCCCCCGTCATCCGATGCCCGACGCTTCTCCTTCAGCCCCTCCCACCACCACTGCAACCGCCCTCGAGCAGGCCCGCCGCGACAAACTGGCGAAGCTCTGCGAACTTGGAGTCGACCCCTGGGGCCAGCGGTTTGACGATGCGCTGGCAATCGCCGAGGTCCGAACTCAGGGCGAGGGCCTCGACCAGGCTGCCACCGAAGGCCCGACCGTGCGGGTGGCTGGCCGCATCATGCTCCTGCGGAACGCCGGCCGGCTGGTCTTCCTCGATCTGGTCGATCGCACCGGCCGCATCCAGGTGATGATCGGGAAGAAGCAGGTCGGCCCTGAAGCCTGGCCGGTTGTCGGCTGCCTCGACCTCGGCGACATCATCGGTGTCGAGGGCAGACTCGGCTATTCAAACTCTGGCGAGATGACGGTCTTCGCCAGCAGCCTGACGTTTCTGACCAAGTCGCTCGAGACCCCTCCCGATAAATACCATGGGCTGGTCGACACCGAACTGCGGCAACGGATGCGGTACCTCGACCTCATCCACGGCGAGGGTGTCCGCGACCGCTTTGTCGCCCGCAGCCGGATCATCGCATCGATTCGCCAGACGCTGACCGACCGGGGATACCTTGAGGTCGAAGGACCCACCCTGCAGGAGACCGCCGGCGGAGCCGCCGCCCGGCCGTTCAAGACCCACCACAATGCCCTCGATATGCCGCTGGTGCTGCGGATCGCGCTTGAGCTGCATCTGAAGCGGCTGCTGGTCGGCGGCCTGGAACGGGTCTTTGAGCTTGGTCGTGTTTATCGCAACGAGGGCATCAGCCCGCGACACAACCCCGAGTTCACCATGCTTGAAGCCTATGAGGCCTATGGTGACTACGGCACGATGATGGATCTCACCGAGGCAATTCTGATCGCTGCGGGGAAAGCCGCCGGAGCCCCTGAGACCTTCAACTGGATGGGCCATGAGGTCAGCCTGAAGCCACCCTTTCCCCGGAAACGCTACGACGATCTGCTGGCCGAAGTAACCGGCTGCGATCCGAAGGACCCAGCCAGTATCGCCGCCGCCGCCACCCGCCAGGAAATCGAAACCGCTGGCCGGCATCCCGATGTCATCAAGAGCGAACTCTTCGAGACCACGGTCGAGAAGACTCTCTCCGGGCCGATCTTTGTCATCGATTATCCCGCCGCCGTCTGCCCGCTCACCAAACGCAAGGCTGACACGCCGAACATCGCCGAGCGATTTGAGCTCTATGTCGCCGGTATGGAACTGGCCAACGCCTACACCGAACTCAACGACCCTGACCTGCAGGAAGAGCTCTTCCGCACCCAGTTGGCTGGCCTGCCGGACGATGAGTCGATGGCCCGGATGGATACCGACTTCATCAAGGCCCTGCGGCACGGCATGCCTCCGGCCGGCGGTCTTGGCATCGGGATCGACCGGCTGGTGATGTTCCTGACGCAGGCCGCGTCGATCCGCGATGTCATCCTGTTTCCCATCCACCGCCCGCACGGAAGCTGACACCGTCGGGGTCTCACCGCCATGTACAAACTCTTGCTCTGCTGGCGGTATCTTCGGACCCGCTGGATTGCCCTGGCCAGTGTCATCAGTGTGACACTTGGGGTGGCCACGATGATCGTGGTCAACGCCGTGATGGCAGGCTTTGCCAACGAGATGCAGACGCGGATTCATGGCATCCTTTCCGATCTTGTTTTTGAGAGTCATTCGCTTTCTGGCTTCCAGGACCCGGTCTGGCACATGGAAGAGATCGAGCGGGCCGCCGGCGACCAGATCGCCGGGATGACGCCGACTGTGGCAGTGCCGGCGATGCTGAGCTTTCAGGTGCGGAACCAGTGGGTGACCCGGCAGGTGATGTTCATCGGCATCGACCCAGCCACCCATGCTCAGGTGAGCGACTTTGGCCAGTACCTGCAGCATCCGGCCAACCGGCAACAACTTTCATTCGACCTGCGGGAAGGGGGCTATGACACGATCGACAGCCAGAGTCCCACCGAGACCCCAACCCGGCCGGCGCTCGAACATGCCGGTTGGCCGCACCGCCGGATGCGGGTCGAGCGGGAGCGTCTCTGGAAAGAGCGGATGGAGGCGCAGGCCGATCAAGCCGGGCCGACTCGACCAGTTGACCAGCAGGTCGAGGCGGTGCTGGCCGCCACCCCAGCAGACGAGCCGGCGAACAACAACTCTGAAACAGCCCCCACCGAGCCGGCCACGCCAGCCCTACCCCCGCAAAATCCTTTTCAAGCAGCCCGGCCCGAGCCTCAGGGCCGCACCATGGACCCGGCCAGGGAGCAGTTCACCGGCATCGTGCCGGGTATCGGCCTGGCCAGCTTCCGCAACCGCGAGGGCATCGACCAGTTCCTGACGCTGCCGGGGGACGACGTGAAGATCACCTTCCCGACCGCCGGGACGCCACCCAAGGCAGTCAGCGATACCTTCACCATCGTCGACTTCTATGAAAGCAAGATGAGTGAGTACGACTCGAACTTTGTCTTTGTACCGATCAACGCCCTGCAGCGGATGCGGGGGATGATTGACCCACAGACTGGGATCCCGAGCGTCAACTCGATCCAGATCAGGCTCAAGCCGGGAGCCAATCTCAACGAGGTTCGTGACAAACTCCGGCAGGTCTTTCCAGCCGATCTCTACGCGATCGCCACCTGGCGGGACAAGCAGGGACCACTGCTCTCGGCAGTCGACATGGAGATGGCCGTGCTCAACATCCTGCTGTTTCTGATCATTGCGGTGGCCGGCTTCGGCATCCTCGCCATCTTCTTCATGATCGTGGTCGAGAAAACCCGCGACATCGGCATCCTCAAGGCGCTCGGAGCGACCGCCGCAGGAATCGCCGGTATCTTCCTTGGCTATGGTCTGTTCCTCGGCCTCGTCGGAGCGGGGGCGGGTCTTGCCCTGGGACTGGGCATCACCTGGAACATCAACCAGATTCGCCAGGCGGTTGAGTGGTGCACCGGAGCCCGGGTCTTCGACCCGTCGATCTATTACTTCTTTCAGATCCCGACCATCGTCAACCCAGCAACCGTTGGCTGGATCATCGTCGGAGCGGTGCTGATTGCCATCGGCTCAAGCGTCCTACCGGCAGTGCGGGCGGCCCGGCTGCATGCAGTGGAGGCCCTGCGGCATGAATGAGCCCCTGCTCCGAACAGACACCGCCGCCATGCTGGAGACCCGCCAGGTCCTCAAGCGATACAAGTCCGGCAGCACCACCCTCGAGGTACTCCGGGGTGTTGACTTCAGGCTGCCCCAAGGAGGCTTCACGGCCGTGGTTGGCCAGAGCGGCTCCGGCAAGAGCACGCTGTTGCACCTGATGGGCCTGCTCGACGCGCCCGACGGAGGCGAGGTCCTGCTGGAAGGCCGGCGGATTGACAACCTGTCGGCAGTTGAACGCGACCGGCTACGGAACACTGCCATTGGCATGGTGTTTCAGGCCTATCACCTGCTGCCCGAGCTGACCGCCGTCGAAAACGTGCTGACGCCGCTGTTGATCCGCCACAGCATCTGGAACTGGTTCACCCGCCGCCGACAGGCCCGCCTCGAGGCAGAGGAACTCCTCGACCGGTTCGGACTGGCTGGCCGGCTGCACCACCGCCCCCGGCAACTCTCCGGCGGTGAGATGCAGCGGGTGGCAATCGCCCGAGCGTTGATCACCCAGCCTCGGGTGCTGCTTGCTGATGAGCCGACCGGCAACCTGGACGAGGAAAGTGGGGCCGGCATCATCGAGGCGCTCGACGAGTTGAACCGCGACCGTGGCCTTTCTATAGTGCTCGTCACGCACGACGCAGGGATTGCCCGCCAGGCCCGCAGCATCGTCCGGCTGACTGCCGGCCGGGTTGAAACCGTCGCCCCCGCCGCCTGAAAGCAGATCGATGTCCCGCACCATTTTTATCAACGACCGGCTCGTGCCGGAGGCTGAGGCGCGGATCAGCGTCTTTGACCATGGGCTGCTCTATGGCGACGGGGTCTTTGAGGGGCTGCGAAGCTACGCCGGTCGTGTCTTCCGGCTCGACGCCCACCTCGATCGGCTCTGGGCCAGTGCCCGGGCCATCTGCCTGGAGATTCCGCTGGCCAAGGAGGCGCTGGCCAAGGCGGTCATCGATACGCTGGCTGCCAATGGTCTTGAGGATGGCTACATCAGGCTGATTGTCACCCGTGGGGCTGGCACGCTGGGCCTCGATCCGAACCGCTGCAGCAATCCGCAGGTGATCATCATCGCCGACACCATCAGCCTCTATCCGCAGGAATTTTATGATCAGGGCCTGCGGATCGTCACCGCCGCCACCCAGCGGATCCAGCCAGCCGCCCTCTCACCACGAATCAAGTCGCTGAACTATCTCAACAACATCATGGCCAAACTCGAGGGGCTGCGGGCTGGCTGCGTCGAGGCCCTGATGCTCAACCACAAGGGCGAGGTGGCTGAGTGCACTGGCGACAATGTCTTTGTTGTCCGGTCGGGCCGGCTGCTCACCCCGCCGCCTGACGCCGGCATCCTGGAGGGCATTACCCGCAATGCAGTGATGGAACTGGCCCATGCCGCCGGTATCGACTGCCGCGAGGCGACGCTCACCAGGCACGACCTCTACACGGCTGATGAATGCTTTTTAACCGGCACGGCAGCCGAGGTGATTCCGGTGGTCGATATCGACGGTCGAGCAATCGGCAGCGGCGTCCCCGGCCCGGTCACCAGTCGGCTGAAGGACGACTTCCACGTGCTGGTGCGGCAGTAGCCGCTATTCGTCGCCGAGCCCCTCGTACCGTGAGGCATAGCCCGGCTCTTGGGCCCGCACCAGTTCGGCCTCGTATTCACTCATGATCCGGCTCTGGATCGTTTCCCGGCAGGAGGCGTTGATGGGATGGGCAATGTCGGCATAGAGCCGTACC
>RFVE01000440.1 GCA_009922585.1 Planctomycetia bacterium | reverse complement strand
TCCGGCTGATGGCAGCCGGCGCAACTCAGCGAGCCGTCAGCCGACAGCCGCTTGTCAAAAAAGAGCTGCCGGCCCAATTCAATCTTGGCCCGCGACAGCGGGTTGTCAGACAGATCCTTGACCTGCCCTGCCCCGGGTGCGAGCCAGGCGGGCAGTTCGATGGCCAGAGGTGCCAGACTCGTCGGCTCAGCAAGCCAGCGGGAGACTTCGGCCGTGGTCAGCGGGCCGTCGCCGGGAATGCCGGCCAGCAGGCTGGGGTCATCAAGCCGGACCGTCTCGCGGGGGGCGACCGGCGGTGTCGGTTCGACCACCGCTGCCGGGTCGGCCTCAGCCCCACGGTTTGCACAACCAGCCGCCAGCAGCAGACATGAGCAGCCAATGAAAGAAGCGAGAAAACGGGAGGCTGAAAATGAGGCATTCGCCATGAGGTGTCTCCTGATAGATGGAGGCCGGTCCGTGGCGTTCGGGCGAGATCGACAGAATGGAAGTCGGCTTGGCAAGGTTGACCCAGCTGCTCAAGCCGCGACGGCGGCAGCATCGTCGTGACGCTGCCGACCATCGCGATCAGGCTCATCAGCAGACCGCCTCTGAGAATCCAGCTGAGCTCGGACATCACAGAGACCTTCCGTTAGCAGCCCGCAAAGAATGAACCTCACGACCAGATGCGGCCGTCCCGGCGGAAGTCGGGCCAAGGTGGCCTTCTTAAGGGGCAGTTCAGGCACCATCGGGCCTGCATGCGGCATCAGCCGCCGTTCGAGCCCCAGCTGCCGCCCGACGAGCCGTTGGAACCACCGGTTGAGCCGTAGCTCCCACCCGATGACCCATAGCTTCCGCCGGACGAACCACCGGACGACCCGTGCCGCCGACCTCGCCGCGCCCTTCGCCGCGCCGCCTTCCGGCTGCCGTGGCTGCCCCCCGACGACCCCCAGCTGCCATTCGAGCTGCCGCCATTCGATCCATAGCTGCCACCCGAGCTTCCGCCAGATGACCCACCACCCGAGCCGTAACTTGAATGCCAGCCGCCCGACGAGCCCGAGACGACTTCGCCCGACTGATAGGACCACTCGGCCCAGGCCGAACTGGGCACACTCATGCCGATGATGACGGCGGCAGCAATACCGACGCGACGCGCGCCGGTTCCAGAGATGTTTCCAAAGCACATGACGCAGGACTCCTCGTCTTCAGATGGGACCTTCTGGTGAACATCGAGTGAGTCCTTCGTCTCGATGGTGAAACGATCGTTCGCGAGAACGCTAACGGGAGCCCCCCCGAAGGCAAGTCGCCACCAACTACGGCGTTGCATGCCGCAGCAATTCAGCCACCACCAGCGGGACACCTTCGCTGGCTCGCTTGGCCAAACACTCAAAGCTGGTCCGCGTGATCGTGTCGGGAATCTGTGGATCAATGACGATTCGCCGGGCCTCGTCGGGGGCCAGAAAGACGAGCGACGCCGCCGGATAGACCTGCAGCGAGGTGCCGACGCACAACAAGATGTCGGCCTGGCTGACCAGATCGGCCGCGGCCGCGAGGGCTGGCACCTCCTCACCAAACCAGACAACGTGCGGCCGCAGCTGGCCGCCGAGCAGGCAG
>RFVE01000439.1 GCA_009922585.1 Planctomycetia bacterium | reverse complement strand
CCCGCGGGGCGGCCATGTAGACGCGGGCCGTCACTGCCGACCGGGGAAAAAACTGCGCGATGAAGTCGAAGCAGAACTCGCTGGCGGTGTGCGAGATCGAAGCCATGTTGGCGTAGACCCCGCCGAGCATGTCGTCGGGCAGTTTGAGGTTCTCGTAGATGTCAGCGATCGGGGCCGGCTGTGGGGCCGCCGGTCGGGGAGCGGGCTGGCCGCCCGCCGCCTGGCCTCCACCAGCCTGCCCGCCACTCGCCTGGCTGCCGCCCGCCTGACCGCCGCCGGCCGCCGCCTCGGCCGGTTGCGGAGGAGGGGCGACCGGTGCCTGCGGCGGCCGCGGTTCCCGCGGGGGCTGGCCGTAGGAGGCGGTGTATTTTTCGATTGCCTGCTCCAGCGCGATCACAAACTGGCTGGCCACCGCCGGGGGCAGAATCACCCGGGCCGCCACCCGATTGGGCCGGGCGAGCGACTGCACAAAGTCGATCGTGTACTCATTGGCACCATGCAGCACGATTACCGCCGTCGCGAACACGCCGCGACCCACCTCGTCCGGGATGCGGGCTGTCGCTGAGGAGTGCTGAATCTGCTGAAGTGGCTGTTCCGGGTTTGGTTCGTCAGTCATTGGGCGGTCCTTCAAAGGAACGAAGCGGGCTTTGGTTCAACGTGCAAGAGAGCGGTTCGTACCAGGCAGGTGCTGCTTGCCGGTCCCGTCGCCTCTGCAATTTGATGTAATGTACTTAGGACTATACACCGGGAAGCCTAAACCGTGAGCTTTGATGGTGGGCGTTGAGCGGAAGCGAACGCAGGGAAGCCCGAGGCGCGAGCCGAGGGAATGCGGTTCATGCACATAAAACGTGTTTTCCCTCAGCTTGCGCTTCGGGCTTCGAGGAAAGAACTGTTTTTGCAGGTAGGGCCGCACCATCAAAAAGTTCCGCCTTGGGCCTCTTGGGGGACCATCCACACCGGCAGCGGCCAGAAGTTTCCGCCTCATACTGCGGGAAAATCGACCAACGGTCGATGCAGACCCTCGTTTGCCCGTGGATTCCGCCTCATGCCAGTGAGCCTGAGTGATCCACCCTGGACAGCCATAAAAACCCGCCTCGGAACAGACTCGCCGTTCCGAGGCGGGCAGCGGGTTCGGGACAATCGTACGGCAGCTCAGCTATCAGCCGGCAGCCGGCTGGTTTCCACCGTCGGGGTCGGGCCGGTGCAGGCCTTCATGAACTCCACCAGGTCGGCCTGCTCCTGCTCAGTCAGCTTGAGCGGCCGGATTTTCTCGCTCAGGTGCTTGCTCGGATGGCCACCTTTGTCATACCACTCGACCACCTCTTCCAGCGTGGCGACTGAGCCATCATGCATGTAGGGGGCGGTGAGGGCGACGTTGCGGACGGTCGGCGTTTTAAAAGCGCCGTAGTCCTTCTCATCTTTAGTGACCGCAAAGCGGCCAACGTCAGGCTCGTCTTTGTCCATGCCAACGCCGATGTTGTGGTACTTCTCATCGGCGAGGTTGGCCCCAACATGGCAGGCAGAGCAGTTGCCTTTTTCGGTGAAGAAAATCTCCCGGCCCCGCTTGGCCGACTCGCTCATCGGGTGAGCC
>RFVE01000438.1 GCA_009922585.1 Planctomycetia bacterium | reverse complement strand
CTGCGGTTTGGCATGGCGAGCATGGCGACCGAGACCCAGGACGTGCGGATGCCGGTGGAGTTCCAGTGCCCTACCTGTGCCACCCGGATCGACCAGACGACAGCCAATCGCACCAAGCCACGGATCGAGTGCCCGAAGTGCCACGAGGCCTTCCGCACTCAGTGGGCGACTTCGGCGGAAGACCTCGCCCTGCCCCGCGGGCCGGCGGTGAGCGAACGCTTTGAAGCTGGCCGAAATTTTTCGAACAAGCTCTGGAATGCCACCCGGTTTGTGCTGATGCAGCTGGAGGACTATGAAGCTGGCGATCTGGCCGTGACTGCCGTCGTCCTGACTGACCGGCCGCTGGAAGATCGTTGGTTGCTTAGCAGGCTGGCCACTGTTTCTGCCGAAGTGACAGCTGCGATCGACGGCTATCACTTTGCCGAGGCGGCCCGGCTGCTCTATGCCTTTGCCTGGGATGAGTACTGCAGTGCCTACCTTGAGCTCTGCAAATCCCGGCTTGCCGATCCCGAGCAGCGTAACAGTGCCGTGACGATGCTGTTGCTGGGTCTCGACACGATCCTGCGGCTACTGCATCCGATCATGCCGTTTGTGACCGAGGAGATCTGGCAGCACCTGCGGGAGGCGGCGGGAAACCGGCGGCTGCCCTGGGATGACGGGCCGCCGCCGGAGTCGATCATGGTTGCCCGCTGGCCCGCGCCGCCGGCAGCCTGGCGGGATGCCGAGACCGAGGCCCGGTTTGGCAGCTTCCTTGGCGTGGTCGGTGGCATTCGTGAAATTAGGGCTCGCCAGAACGTGCCGCCGCGGCAGACGGTCGAGGTGGCGATCCGCTGCCCGGCGGAGCTTGCCGGCCTGCTTGAGCCGATGCGGCCGGCGATTGAATCGATGGCTGTCTGTGGGATTACTGGCCTGGGACCAGACGCGGTAGCCGCTGCTGGCGCGGCCGAGACTTCGGCGGCCGGCTGCGATCTGTTCATCGACTTGGCCGACCTGATCGACGTCGATGCCGAAATTGACCGGATCAGCCGGGAACTGGCGAAGCTTGAAGGGCTGATCAAGGGCAAGCGGGGCAAACTGGCCAACGAGCAGTTCACCAGTCGGGCCCCGGCCGCGGTGGTCGAGAAGGAGCGGGCCCAACTGGCCGAGTTTGAAGCAGCCGCCGAAAAACAGACGGCCGCCTTGGCTGCGCTCGAGCAGCGGCAGGCCTAGGCCGGCGGCCACGGGTGCGATGTTTTCAGTTTCTGGTTCGGGTAGGCTATCGGCTCCCGGGGATCGCAGGCGGTCGGACGCGTCACGGGCAGATAACCCGTTTGGAGCAATCTCCATGAGCGTACAGATGGAACTCTCGCGGATCATCATCAGCGAGATCAACGACCAGCAGGTGGTCTACCTGAAGGAGGTCGAAGGCGATCGCACCTTCCCGATTTTGATCGGCCTGTTCGAGGCCACCAGCATCGACCGCCGGGTCAAGCATCATCCCTCGCCCCGTCCACTCACCCACGACCTGCTGGTGGCGGCGGTCGAGCTGCTCGGGGGTGAGTTTCAGGATGTGGTGATCTCGGAGCTGAAGGAGCACACCTACTTCGCCACCCTCCGGGTGCAAAAGGA
>RFVE01000437.1 GCA_009922585.1 Planctomycetia bacterium | reverse complement strand
ACCGCCTCGGTGTGCAGGCTGCGGACTAGGCAGATGTCGTCAGCCAGGGCCCCGACGTCGGGCAGCATCTCGCTGAGTTCCATGCCGCACTGCCCATACCGCTTGAAGCCTTTGATCGGACCAACAACCGGCCACTTGGCGTAGCCGCTCGACATCGTCGAGAGCCGCGTCGTGCCGCGGATGCTTTCGGGGATGTCCTCACCGCCCCGCTCGATCAGGGCGGCCTTGGGGTCGAATAGATCGACATGCGACGGCCCGCCCCCCTGCCAGAGCATCACCATCCGTTTGGCCTTCGGGGCATGGTGCGGCAGACCTGGCAGGCCAGCCTGCCCCGCCGAAACACCCGCCCCGGCGAGGGCGTCACGGCCCAGTAGGCTAGCCAGTGCCGCCAGCCCGATGCCCTGCCCCGCCGAACCAAACAGCTGACGGCGGGTGACGCGGGCGAGATTTTCAGCAAAGGGATTAGTCATTGGGATTCGTGCGAGGATGTCGGGGTACGCGGAGCGGCAGAGCTTGCTTTCTTTCCAGCCGGGGCGAGCCCATGCCATCTCGCCGGACGTTCGCTGCGGACATCCTGTCCTTCACTCACTCGTTGGAAACCTCGCTTCGCCATCCCGGCTGCGCTCAGTCTCCAACGCCGCTCGATTGGCATGGGCTCGCCCCTCACCCAAACCATTCTGCGAGGAGCCTCTTTCGTGAGCGGCGGATGTGGATGCCGAAGTCGGGCGTCGATGCCGTCTTCGTGTCCTCCCTGCCTTCGTTGTAGATTTCCTCCGGCTGCGTCATTCACGGGTGAGGGCCTCGTCGAGGTTGAAGATGGCCAGGCAGACACTCGCAAGTGTTGCCTGCTCGACCGGATCGAGTGTCGCATCCCGCGGGCCGGCCCCAACGGCCAGCAGCTGCTCGGCCGCGGCGGGGTCGGCGGCGAAGAACACCCGCTGGCGGTCGTGCATTCGGGTGAGCGACTCCAGGTCATAGTCGGTCGGCTGTCGGCTGAGGACCCGGCGGAAGGCGTGGGTCAGCCGGCCGGGCAGGCTGTCGGCTGCCGCCATGCTCTGCTCGGCCAGCACCCGGGCGGCCTCGACCCAGGTTGGGTCGTTCAGCGTGGTCAGGGCATGCAGGGGCGTGCAGGTGCGGCTGATGCGGACGCTGCAGGTCTTGCGGTTGGCCGCGTCAAACATGTTGGCCGGGGCAACCGTCCGCCGCCAGAAGCTGTAGAGGCTGCGGCGGTAGAGGTCGCTACCTGTCGAGAGCGGATAACTAAAGTCTCGCTCCTTCGTGATCGCGAGTGCCTCCCAGATGTTGTCGGGCTGGTAGGGATAGACCGGAGCCCCACCCACCGCCGGGTCGAGCAGACCGCCGGCAGCCAGGGCCCAGTCTCGCAGCACCATGGCCGGCAGACGAAACCGGGCCGCCCGGCCATGCAGCCGATTCTCCGGATCTTTGGCCAGCTGCTCCGGGGTCACGCGGCTGCTCTGCCGATAAGTGGCACTCATGACAAGCTGCTTGTGCAGCTGCTTCTGGCTCCAGCCGTTCGCCCGGAACTCAACTGCCAGCCAGTCAAGCAACTGAAGGTGCCGGGGGTACTCACTCTGCACCCCCATGTCCTCGACCGTCTTC
>RFVE01000436.1 GCA_009922585.1 Planctomycetia bacterium | reverse complement strand
CTCACCCGCCTCGTGAACGGCAGAAAAAAGTGAGAAAGAGCGGGCTCACGCGGAGAATTCTGCCAGCGGCGTAGACCGCTTCTGAATCGCCTTCAATTTTGCAGCGTGATCGAGCGTCGCGAAGGAATGTCGCCGGCTCTCAGCGGTGATGAATGTCGATTATGGGCAGGTTATCCGGTGATGGTTGCTCGAACGGCCCAGCACCATGGGATTGCACCAGTTCCCCCCAGTCGACCGGCGGCACGCGGGCTGTTGACACGCGCGGTGGCTCCAGCGGTTCACCATTGACACGTTGGCGCGTTCCACGTGGGAAGCTGCCCGCTCATTTCGCATCCAGCATCGCATCGGTTTCGCTGATTTTGAACCGAGTCGAGACCACCGAATGCTTTTCGGGGCCGGGAGCGTACTTGACGTAGGTTGTCGCCACGATCGTTCCGTCCGGTAGCAGTTCAACGCCGGGGTAGCCGCAGTCGCTGGTCCGGCGGGCGTGGCTATGCAGCAACTTGATGCGGTATTGGCCGGGGTCCTTCTTGCGGATGTCTTCGTACGTCCCCACCCAAGCGACGAAATGGCCGCGGGTCGGACTGCGGAGCGCTTGATCACGGAAAGCGATTACCCAGCGGCCGTCGGGTAAGCAAACCCCGATGTGTCGATCTCCGGTCAGTCCCCAGGGCGTGTCGACCGGCTTGGACCACGTTTCACCTTCGTCTTGGGAAAACATCATGAGGCTGCGACCGCGGTGCGTGTTCTCTCGCATCAGGCAGCAGAGTTCATCGCCGTCGGGCGAGCGGAGGACGAACGGCTCACAGGGGTTTTTCCCGTCGACCGCGGCGACGACTTTGGGATCGCTCCAGGTGAAACCGCCATCGGCCGTTATCGTCTGCAACACCCCCAGCGGCGCGCGGTCGGCACCCTCGGGACCTTTGTGGTACAGCCCGAGCGTGCGTCCATCCTTCAACCGGATGACGCTGCTAAAGGTCATCACGCAGGGGAATCCCAGTGGCGGCATTTCTCTCCAGGTTTCCCCGCCGTCTTCACTCATGATGCTCGGCATTCCGGGACCGTCCCGTCGGCCGAGCGCTGCGGAAAAGACCCACAGGCGGGCTGTGCCTTCGGGGTCAACGATGCGATAGATGCTGGGACAGTTCTGATGGGTTTTGAAACCTGGCGGAAGTTGACCGTCAAGCCGCTTCCAGGTCAGACCGCCGTCTTGGCTTTTGGCCATCGGCCCCGCAGCGCCCCCATGGTTGATGCACCAGACCGCAAAGATCGTCTTTCCATCGGGCATCAGTAACGTTGTCGGATGCCCCTGATAGGTTTTCTCAGTGCCGGCCGCGATCACGACGTGGCGCTCCGTTTCCTCAGAGATATCAACCGTTGGCAGCGGAGGTTGCCACGTATCGGCATCCGTGCCGGAGTCCGCCGCAGTCGCAAGCGGCAACGACGCAATCAGGGCGGACGCGGTCAGGACGCAAGTGAAACGAAGATAGCTCATGTCAGGAAGATCGCTTTTCAAGGGGGGAAAGACAAGCTGTCAAGGATCGAACAGCCCCGAGGAT
The DNA here is from genome assembly GCA_009922585.1 of Planctomycetia bacterium. Lineage (GTDB taxonomy): Bacteria > Planctomycetota > Planctomycetia > Pirellulales > UBA1268 > UBA1268. The sequence continues at coordinate 76 of RFVE01000436.1, read as the reverse complement.
ACACGATCGAACTGGTAGGCGATCGTACGTCGCCGGTGCCATTGGCTTCAGTCCCCTCGGACCTCACGTTGGCCAT
>RFVE01000435.1 GCA_009922585.1 Planctomycetia bacterium | reverse complement strand
AGGCAGGCCTGCGGTGAGAACAGGTCACCCGAGCCGAGCACGGTGCGGCTGCCGGCATGCTGCTTGACGCGGGCGAGAAAGCCCCAGTTGCTCGGGCCGTCGTACCGCTGCACCACGCTGCGACCGTGCACCGTGATCGCCGCCACCCCGCGATCGAAGGCGCCGTCGAAGATTGTGAAGAACTTCTCCTCGCTCTCGGCCGTGTCGTCGATGCCCCGCCGCATCTTCAGGGTGACCGGCAGGTGGGCCGGGACGGCGTCACGGACCCGGCCGACGATTTCCAGAGCCGTTTCGGGCACGCTCAGCAGATAGCCGCCCCGGCACCGGCCCAGCACCTTCTTGACGGGACAGCCGAAGTTGATGTCGATGCAGTCAAAGCCGGCCTCGACCAGCCGCCGGGCAGCCGGGGCGAAGTCATCCGGGTTGGCCCCCATCAGCTGCCCGCCGACCGGGTGCTCTTCGGCGGCGATCGCCAGTCGGGCAAGGTTGCGGCGGTTGTTGCCGACCTGGGCGAGGAACTGGTCGAGCATCACCTCGCAGAGGGTGTAGGCCGCGCCGAACCGGCGGGCCATCACTCGCATCGGCAGGTCGCTGTAGCCCGACAGGGCCGCCTGGACAACCTGTGACTGGAGGGTCAGCGGCCCGAGCTGCAGTGGCCGCAGCTGTGGCTGGCCACTCGTGGCCGCTGCCTGCGGGTCTGCTGCCATGGTCACGACAGCACCGGGCAGAGATCGAACCAGGTCCGCCCCTGGGCCTGAATCCAGTCGTTGCTCACGGCCGGGCCCCACTCACCCGGCTGGTAGATGGGAATGCCCGGCATATCGACCGAACTCCAGGCCCGAACGAAGGGGTCGATGATTTCCCACGACTTCTCAACCTCATCCGCTCGAGCAAAGAGGCTGGCATCACCGGTCATGCAGTCGAGCAGCAGCGGTTCGTAGGCCTCGGGCAGCCGGCCGGCAAACTCGCGGGAGTAGCTGAACTCCAGATCGGTCAGCCGCAGCCGCATGCCGTCACCCGGCACCTTGGTGTGGAAGTGCAGCTGGATGCCTTCGGCCGGCTGGATCTGGATCACCAGCCGATTGGCCTCCCGCTGCGAACGGAGGTTGTCGGTCGCGAAGAGTTCGAGTGGGGGCTGCCGAAAGCCGATCACGATCTGGGTGGTGCGGCAGCTCATCGCCTTGCCGCTGCGGAGATAGAAGGGCACCCCCTGCCACCGCCAGTTATCGACCTCGAGCCGAATTGCACCGAAGGTGGCGGTCTGGCTGCCCGGGGCGACACCGGGGTCGGCGAGATAGCCGGCATACTGCCCACGGACCCCGGCAGCAGCGACATGGCCGAGGTCGAGCGGCCGGATGGCGTCGAGCACCTTGACCTTTTCGTTGCGGACGGCGTCGGCGTTGAACCGCACCGGCGCCTCCATCGCCGTCACCATCAACAGCTGCAGCAGATGGTTCTGGAACATGTCGCGAAGCACGCCGGCAGTTTCGTAATAGCCCCCGCGACGGCCGACCGTGACCTCTTCGGCCACGGTGATCTGGACATGGTCGATGTAGCGACGGTTCCAGATCGGTTCGAAGATCGTGTTGGCAAACCGCAGGGCGAGAATGTTCTGGACCGACTCTTTGCCGAGGTAGTGGTCGATCCG
>RFVE01000434.1 GCA_009922585.1 Planctomycetia bacterium | reverse complement strand
GGTCTATATCGGGCCGTCGGCGACGATCTGGGACGATGGCCGCGTTGAGCGGACCTCCGAAGCCCGGCTAGAACTGGCCCAGAGTGCCTTCAGCCATTACATTCGTTTTGCCGACTCACTTGAGGCGGGCTGGAAGTCGGTCGCCTATCACGAGTTGGGCCACGCCCTTGGGCTGGAGCATTCGCATGAGAGTGGCGATGGCGACGTTGATGGCCTTATCGACACGAACACCACGGTGATGTCCTACGAGCAGGTGGTCGATGCCGACGGTGACCCGGGCTTCACCTGGCTCGATGAGCAGGCCTTGGTGCATGTTCACGGTGCAGAAACCGGCACGACGGCCGTGCCCGGTGAAGGACAACTCGCGCTCGATTTTGGCCCCTTCGATCTTGGCCAGACCTGGAAGACACCGTCGCTGGCCGTCAGCTTTGAAGCCGGCGACGTTGTGAATGAGCCCGACACCGGGACAGTCGTCAAGCGGCTGCTGCTCACCCGCTACGACGGCTTTATCGGCAGCGAGGCCACGGTGTTTCTTGATTGGGATTTTGGACCTGAGCTCGATTGGGCTTTGGAGCACGATAGCTATGCGGCCTACAGGGACGTTTTGCTGAGTGACCCCTATCCCGCAAAGGTTGTCTTCGCCGCAGGGCAGACGACTGCAACGGTTGAGATTACGGTCGTCGGGGATGATCGCGTGGAGGGAGACGAATGGCTGGAAGTGACGCCCCGCGAGGCCCGGATCCCCGGCTATTTTCAGACGTTTCCCGCCGAGACGCTGCGGCTGGTCATCTCAGAAACGGCTGAGCCACCACCACCCGACCCGACGCCAGCACTGCAACTCCTTGCTGATGGGCTCTACGTGGGAAGCACTCCCGTGCTTCTTGACGGCGTGCAGGCCCAGGAAAGTATCGGCGGCTGGCAGGCAGTCGGGATCGAGACAACCGCCGGCGGCAACTTTCTGGTGGTCAGTCGCGGTGGGTTCACAGTCCAGGTTCGTGCTGATGAAAGCTGGGCGATCCACAGCCTGTTTGATTCGCTGGTCGGGGGCGGGGCTCCCCAACTTCCCCGTCTGAGTCGTGGCAGTAGTTATGCCGTCGAGGTTTCGTTTCTCGCCGGCAACTATTCCATCTTCGGAGAGTCCGCCCCGACGCTCACGGTCTATCGGGGAACATTCTTTACCTTCGGCGTGGATGCCCCGGGGCAGTCGCTGCATCTTCAAGAATTAAGGGGTGGTGGCTATGACCCAGATCTGAGCTATATCGATGGGGTCACCAACGCCGGGACTGATGCGGGTGTCATCAGTTGGGAAATAGCGGTCGATGCACCTGCCGAACTCTTCTATCAGAGTGAAGCTGACCCGTCGGCTTGGGGGCGGATCAGCGTCATTGATCTTCCCGAAGAGCCGGCAGTCGGATAGCCATTGGGCCGCCGCCTCGGGTATGGTTGAGGCAGAGGAAGGTAAACGTCAGCCCCAAGTCCCACCCATGCCACCATCATCAGTCCTTGACCGTGTCTGGACCGTGCCCAATCTGATCTCACTGGCACGGTTTGTGCTTGCCATCATGCTGTTTGCGGTTGTTGAGGAGGCTGTCGGCGAGCGACCGCTAGTAGCACTCGTGCTATTCGTCATCGCCGCTGCCACCGACTGG
>RFVE01000433.1 GCA_009922585.1 Planctomycetia bacterium | reverse complement strand
GGCATCCTGTTCGTCGATTCAAAAATTCGGTTTCGTCACATCACCGACGGCGCCTCCAAAACCTACATGCTGGGCGAGACCAAATATCAGCTTCGCCCGGGCGGCCGTGGAAACAATTCACACTTTGGCTGGGCGTCGAGCACCCGCAGTGTTGAGGCTGGGGGTGAGGTGACCGGAGTGCTGGTTGCCGCGCGATGGCAGATCAATTCATTCGCCAAAGACGGTTCTGAAGCCGATACCGCATTTGGCAACCGCGGACCGATGAGTGGAACCATGGGCAGCTTTCATGTCGGTGGCTGCCACGTCGCCTTCGCCGACGCGTCTGTTCGCTTCATGAACGACACCATCAATCTTCAGACACATCGCTATCTCGGAAGCCGTGATGACGGGTATGTGACCGACGGGTTCTGATCATCGATGAACATGCCTGCGGTGCATGCTTGAGGAGAGGAGAGTCTGATCATGTCAGATCGCAGTGCGTTCGGATCGTGGCCCTGGTACGCGGTGCCATTGGTGGTGCTTGGGATTGTCGGCTGTAGCCGGACAACGGGCCCTGAGCGGTTCGACTACTCGGGCGAAGTGAGCTTTGGTGGCAAAGCTGTCGCGGTTGGCTATCTGTCTTTCGAGCCGGATGATGCTGCCGGGAACTCGGGCCCCGGAGCGATGGCTCGAATCGTCGGTGGCCGCTACCAGACGGAACCAGGCAGGGGACCCGTCGGTGGGCCCCACCGGGTGCTGATCGTCGGCTTTGACGGAAAATCGCCCGACGGCCTCGGTGATGGCAGCCCGCTGTTTCCTGAGGTTGTCTGCGAGGTCGACCTGCCCCGGCAGGACGGCAGCCAGAGTTTTTCCATAGCGGGTGAAAAGCCGTACGCGGTGACGGCGAGATGAGCCGGCAACGGCTCCAGTTGCCTGGCTTGATCAGCAACGAATTTTCCAACAGGAGGTAACCAATGCCGCTGCGAAGCTCTCGGCTCGTCGGTTTTTTGGGACTCTGGCTTCTGGTCACGGGCGTGCTCGTCGTTTCCGGTGAGGCGTCGGCGAATGACACAGACCGGCTGGTGGAGGCCGATCTGCTGATTGTCGGCGGTACCGAATCTGGGTGCGCTGCTGCGGTGCAGGCGGCGCGGATGGGGGTCGAGCGGATCGTGCTGGTCAATGACATCGAGTGGCTCGGCGGCCAGTTCAGCGCGGAGGGCCTCGGCGCGATCGATGAGAATCGGAGCCACGGGTACGACGGCACGGTGCCGATTCCGCGGTCAGGCATTTTCCGGGAAGTGATTGAAGCGATTGAAGCCAAAAATGCGGAACGCTACGGCGGGGTGCGTCGCCCCGGCAACACCCGGGTGATCACGACCGGCCGGCCAGTGATTGCCGAGCAGGTGTTCCGGGAGTTGCTGGCTCCTTACGAGCAGACCGGACAGCTGCGGCGGTATTCAGGCTACGACGTTGAATCGGTGCAGGTGACCGCTGACCGCGTCATCGGGGTGACATTCAGTGGTTCGGCCGGTGATGCACTCACCGTTCGGGCTGCCATCACCATTGATGCCAGTGATTGGGGAGACGTGATCAAAGGGTCGCCAGCGCGGTGGGACGCTGGCATTGACAGCAAAGCCGAGTTCAACGAACCGAGCGCACCGGCAACGGCCG
>RFVE01000432.1 GCA_009922585.1 Planctomycetia bacterium | reverse complement strand
CCGACTTTGCCAGCTTCCAAGAGCAGGACTCTCCCGCGGTGGCCAAGGCGTTGCCCCTCACAGCCAAGCAATACCGACAGATCGAGCCTTCGCTCTACCATCTCATCCAGCAGCATGCCGAGGATTTCGCTGACCTGCCCGCCGAACAGCGACAGGATCGTCTGGTCAAACTCGCCGCATTCATCGAGGCCAAACGGAAGGCTGTCGCAGCTGCCCAGGTGATCGGACCGGGCCAGAGCCTGATCGGCCTGCTCGACCCCGACCACGGCCTCGATCCCCGCGAGATCTCAGCCCTCGCCCAGGCCTACCGCTGCGCGGCAACGATCTTCAAAAAGACCGAGCCGACGCAGACCCTCACCGAGGTGGGCGACGCCTTCTTGGAGGCGGTGGCGGCTGCGGCTCGCCCCGGTGGCAGCCCCACCACAGTGATCGTGTTGGGCCACGGCCTGCCTGAGGAAATCCAGAGCTATCACATTCCCGTGAACCGACTGGCGGAAACGCTGGTCGTAGCGGCTGCCACAGACGGTTCAAACGTCGACCTCGGCCAACTGACTATCATCTGCGACGACTGCTACAGCGCCGACTTCATGATCAACCTGGGCCGACAGATGACCCGACTCTGTCGCGAGCGGTCCGTTTCGCTGACACGACTGCCAACCATGATCGCCGGCACCAACCGTGACTGCGTCGGCCACGCCGACGTTGGCATGAAGTTCGTACCACACTTCTGGCGGAACGTCATCGAACTGTTCTACATCCGGAAGCCACGACCAGCAGCCATCACGCTGGGCGACTTCCTCGAGAAGGTTGACAACATGATGTACGGCTACGGCCGCCGGCCAATCATCCAGGGCTCAAAGGTAGTTGGCTATCAGCTGCTCGACCCCAAGATGGTGCAGGATCCGGTTGTCTTCGTACCGCTCGACGAGGCCGATCAGACACAGCTGCGAAGACTGCTGGGCCTCGCAGCAGAAGCCGCCTGCGACCCCTTCCTCGACATCGGCTGAGTTGGTGGACAGCGTCGCACTACCGCTCGCCATTCCGCCCCCCAACCAGATACCGAAGCTACGGGTTGGGCGGCGGCGGCACTTTACTTCCTCCCGCCGAACTTGATCGGACGGTACATCGGGAGATGCCGGTAGTACACCTGGAGGGTCAGCAAGGCGAGGCTTGTCGCATACATCCGACCACCCCGATCACCGTGCGGGACGCCTTCGGGGCCCCAACTGCCGGCCATTTCTCCCTCTTGCTCCTGGGTCGCCAGCAGATGCTGTCGCATGCGATAGTTCCAGAGATCAAAGTCGTCGCCCTCAAGGTGATGGAGCACCTGGGTCGCATAGTAGTAGTAGTACATGTCACCCAGCGATACGGCCCGCTCGGGTGGCTGGTTCTTCATGAGATAAGCCGCGCCTGCCGTCAGATTTCCCTCGTCCTGCCTCCAGCCAAGGTACTCCCGAGTCAGCAGGCCCGCAGCGGTGAGACTTCGCTTTTCGGGCCGCTCGCCCTTCAGCGGATCGTACGTGTATCGCGAGCCCATCGCCTCCGGGGGACCCACTGCACAGGTATCGATAAATTTCTCGGCTCGCTCAAGCACATCTTTCGAAATTGGAACGCCCGTCAGTTGCGCACTCCGAATCGCCAGAAAGACCC
>RFVE01000431.1 GCA_009922585.1 Planctomycetia bacterium | reverse complement strand
GAGCCGAGGGAATGCGGGCCTGGCTGCAAGAGACGCGGTTACCCTCAGCTTGCGCTTCGGGCTTCGAAGCAGGGGGGTGCTGCTAGTCGCCATTGCCGGTGTGCGGAGTGGAACCTATGTCCGTGCCCTTGAATCCCGAGGCGCGAGCCGAGGGAATGCGGGCCTGGCTGCAAGAGACGCGGTTACCCTCAGCTCGCGCTTTTTGATGTTGCGCATTTTTCGGTGTGATTCACATTGCAGCCCTATATTCATGGGCGAATCCACGTTTCAGGAGATCTTTGAGCCGGTTAATGCCTCCTGGTGTCTGGAGCCGTTTTGCGAGGAAGTCCATTTCGGCTCGTTCGGTTGCCAATCGGATGGCCTGGCAGAGGCCGTGCGTCCGCTGCGGAATCCACCATCTTTTTCCCTCGGCAGCCAGTCTGGAGCTGCGGAGCTGCTTGGCTCGGTACCACTCGAGGTAGAGGAACGTGGTAATCGCCAAGGACGCCCACGCCTCCACTGCCGCGAACCGCTTGAAGCGGTAGCGGGTAAACCCCAGGGACGACTTCAATTCCTTGAAGAACAGCTCCACCTGCCACCGGAGCGAGTAGATATCGACGATGTCCCGGACAGAGAGGTCAGCGTCGTTGGTCAGGAGGATCTTCGTGTCGGCGAGTCTGGCTTTTTCGGCATCCTTGCTCATTGTCGAAAAGACAATCCGCGCGGCCCCGACGGAGCGTACGCAGTGTCTTTCCTCGTGGACGTGATACGTCCGGGATTTCACTTTCGGCCCGATCCGGTGCCGGGAGAGGCGGCGATATGCCGCGAATCCCCCACGGCTCGGAACAAGCCTGATGGTCTGCCATGACCACGCCGATCGATCATCCATGAGCGATCGAACCCGTACCCGTCTCCCCTGTGGACCTTCCAGCACCCGCTCGTGGTTGCAAGGAAAGATCCAGCGGAAGCCCCTGGCTTCGCACGCCTCGCGAACGACCTGCGATTCATAGGCCGTATCGCCGACGACGATCACCGGGGCACCCGCTGGAACCTTCAGCTCTCGCACCATGGCCGCGGCAGCTTCGGCTGTGGTGCAGTGGTCGATCCTTCGTGCTTGGCAATACTCACGCGTGAAGTACGGCTGAAGCACCGGGATCCGTGTCCCCGAGGGCGTCAACAAGAGGCCCGCGGTGAACGCATGACAACTCCGCCTGTGGTACCGATAACCACTGTGCCGCCTACCCTTCCTTGGCCTGCGTTGGCGATTGCCGGTGCTGTACGTGTTCTCTGCGGTCTTCCCTGCCTGGCCACAGAGTGTCGCATCGACGACAAACACGTACGTTCCCAGTGATGACTCGTGCTGAAGCAGCTCCTCCCGCAACCAATCGCCAACGCACGAAACCAGAGCCACCCCTTTCGCCAGAAAGCGGCTCACCTGAGCCCGATGACGACTCTCGCTGCGCACAGTCGCTGCCGCCTGCAGGCATGACATGCGGCCGGAGTGGAAAATGAAGGCCGCGATCAGCCGCGTTGCCATCGCCGCGGCAGTGCCACGCACGCCGCTCCGCCGTAAAACACCCTTGAGCCCGGGAAGCGAATCGGCGACCATGATCATGGCGGGGACTCCTGTTGCGGCTGGAGAAAAAGATTCACACGATCTGGTCGTAGAGGAGCCCCG
>RFVE01000044.1 GCA_009922585.1 Planctomycetia bacterium | reverse complement strand
GAGCGCTCGGCCCTGTACTGATCGGCGTTCCTGCGCGACCTCCGACGAGAGCCCAAATCAAAGTTCGCGCTCCGGTAGGGCGCCTGTCTCCTATCTAGGGTAGAGGGGCGATCAATATGGCGCCGAAGAGGTAAGAAGACCCCATCGACATGACGAGTGTCGGACAAACGTCGCGTCATGCGGCGAAATCGCGGGCAGAGTGCGTCCCGCCATGGGTTCGCACGCGGAGCCCGATTTCCGCCGCGGGGGGGCATGGCGGAGCACGATACCCGAGCGGCGCCCGGATCACCCCCCGATGTCGGCGTCCGCGCGCCGTTCAGGGGAAGGGAGCCCGGAAGCGGTATCCCGACGGTGTGCCGCAGAAGGTGGCCGACCTGCTTGAGCACGAACTGGCGCTCGTGGCCGAGTTGGGCTATGAAGCCTATTTTCTCACGGTCTTTGACCTGGTGCGGTTCGCCCGCCGGCGGGGTATTCTCTGCCAGGGACGTGGGTCGGCCGCCAACTCGGCCATCTGCTACTGCCTGGGCATCACCTCGGTCGATCCCGCCCGGATGAGCGTGCTGTTTGAGCGGTTCGTCAGTCGGGAACGGCAGGAGGCTCCCGACATCGACATCGACTTTGAGCATCACCGGCGGGAGGAGGTGCTGCAGTATCTCTACGACACCTATGGTCGCATGCGGGCGGCAATGACCGCCGAGGTGATCTGCTATCGACTGCGATCGGCCGTCCGGGATCTGGCCAAGGTGCTCGGCTTTTCCCTCGACCGGGTTGAGCGATTGGCCCGGGTGCTCGATGTCGGGGACACGCTTGAGCATCTGCCCGACCGGCTGGCTGAGGCGGGGCTGGACCCAGCCAGCGAGGTCGGCCATCAGCTGGTAACCCTGGCCGGTCAGTTGGTCGGCTTCCCCCGGCATCTGGGCCAGCATGTCGGGGGCATGGTGATGACCCGGGGCGACCTCTGCGAACTGGTGCCGATTCAGCCGGCCACCATGATGGGCCGCACGGTCATCCAGTGGGATAAGAACGACCTCGATGAACTCGGCATGCTGAAGGTGGACTGCCTGGCGCTGGGCATGCTGACCGCGATCCAGCGGGCCTTCAGCCTGGTGGAACAGGCCGGGGGGCCCCGGCTAACGCTGGCCACCGTGCCGGCTGAAGATCCGGCTGTCTACGAGATGGTGTCCCGGGCCGACACCGTTGGGGTGTTCCAGATCGAAAGCCGAGCCCAGCGGACCATGCTGCCCCGGCTCAAGCCCGCCTGTTTTTATGACCTGGTGATTGAGGTGGCGATCGTGCGGCCGGGCCCGATCCAGGGGGATATGGTTCACCCGTACCTTCGGCGGCGGCAGGGCGATGAGCCGGTGCACTATCCTAATCGTGCGATTCGGGAAGTGCTGGAGAAGACGCTCGGGGTGCCGCTGTTCCAGGAGCAGGCGATGCGGCTGGCGGTGGTGGCGGCCGGCTTCACCCCAGGCGAGGCCGATCAGCTGCGGCGAGCGATGGGGGCCTGGCGACGACCGGGGGTGATTGACGAATTTCATCGCCGACTGGTCGATGGCATGCTGTCCCGCGGGCTTTCGCGAACCTTTGCTGAGCAGGTCTTCCAGCAGCTGCGGGGCTTCGGCGAATATGGCTTTCCAGAGTCGCATGCCGCCAGCTTCGCCCTGCTGGTCTATGTGTCGGCCTGGCTCAAGCGGCACCATCCTGCTGCCTTCACGGCGGCGTTGCTTGGCAGCCAGCCGATGGGTTTCTATGCCCCGGCCCAGCTGGTGCGAGATGCGCGGGAGCACGGAGTAACCGTTCTGCCGGTCTGTGTGCAGGCCAGTGGTTGGCAGGCAACGGTTGAGTGCTGCCCGGATGACGCCGAGGCCAGCACCTCCCAGCCAGCGATTCGGCTGGGGCTTGAGCAGGTGCATGGGCTGGGTGAAACGGTGGGCGAGCGGATTGTGCAGGTGCGGCAGGCTGGGCCGTTTGCCAGTGTTGATGATCTGGCCAGGCGGTGCCGACTGGATCGCGATGAGTTGCTGCACCTGGCCCGTGCAGGAGCCCTGCAGAGGCTGGCCGCCGATCGGCGGCAGGCGGTCTGGCGGGCGCTGCAGCGACAGCCCAAACCAGGCAGTATGCCGCTGTTTGAAACGGCGGATGGTGGCCTATTGGCAGCTGAACCTGAAGCGGCAGTCGCCGAGCCCGGTCTGTCACCGGCCACGCCGCTGGAGGAGGTGATTGCCGACTATCGCACGGCAGGGCTGTCGCTGACGGCCCACCCACTGCAGTTTGCCCGTCCCCAGTTGGCTCGGGAGGGGGTTGTCACAGCTGCTGTCGCGACCGCCCTGCCTGAGGGGCGGCGGGTCACAGTTGCCGGCGTGGTGCTTTCACGGCAGCGGCCAGCCACTGCCAAGGGAACCATTTTCTTATCGATTGAAGATGAGAGCGGAGTGGCGAATGTTGTGGTGCGGACGACGGTCTGGCAACGCTGCGGGCCGCAGGATCGTCGGGCGGCGGTGCTGCTGGTGGAGGGGCGGGTGCAGCGGCGTGGGACGGTGGTGCATCTGCTGGCAACACGGCTGACCTCCTGCCAGAGCCTCACCGAATCGTCCTCAGACGTGGCCGACAGCCAACCACTGGTCGCCGGACTCCCCCGGATGTCCAGAGATTTCTGCTGAGCGGTCGGATTCAGCTTCCCAAGAGACAGGAGAGCCAGCAGATTTCTTGCAGCTGGTTCCTGTGATAGGGTTTCAATGACTCACAGCAGTACGTTTCCTTGTCTTCAGATGTCTCCCAATCACCATGCCAGCAGCCGCCAGCACACCTGTCATCAGCACCGACCTGCCGCTCGGGCCAGTCCTCCGGGGCAAGGTGCGCGACTGCTACCGGCTGGAAGGGGCTGACGGACCCCGGCTGCTGATCATCAGCACCGACCGTATTAGCGCCTTCGACTGGGTGCTGCCGACCCCGATTCCTGACAAGGGCAAAGTGCTGACTGCCGTGTCAGCCTTTTGGTTTGACTGGCTGAGCCGACTGCCGGCACCAGTGCCACACCATCTGCTGACCACCGACGTCGAAGCGATGGGGCTTCCTCCCGAAATTGATCGTGAGCTGTTGCGAGGCCGAACGATGCTCGTCACCGCTGCCAAGGTGGTTCCGTTTGAGTGTGTGGTGCGGGGTTGGCTCGCAGGGTCGGGGCTGAGTGAGTACCAACGGCAGGGCACTGTCTGTGGACTACCGTTGCCGTCGGGCATCGAGCCGGGGGGGCGACTGCCCGAGCCAATCTTCACGCCTGCAACCAAGGCGAGCGAAGGGCATGACGAGAATGTGCCCTTCTCCACCATGCTTGCGTCTCTCGGCTCTGCTGCTGAATTGCTTCGCAGTCGGAGCCTTGCCGTCTATGAAGCTGCTGCGGCATTTGCTGCTGAGCGGGGGATCGTGCTGGCCGACACGAAGTTTGAGTGGGGCTATGACGCGGACGGTCACCTGCTGCTCGTCGATGAAGCGCTGACCCCAGACAGTTCCCGGTTCTGGCCAGCGGCGGCGGCCGGTCAAGGCCAGGTTCCAGATTCATTCGACAAGCAGTTTGTCCGTGACTGGCTGGCCGAATGCGATTGGGACCGGGCAAGCCCGCCCCCCGCCCTGCCCCCTGACATTGTCGCAGCGACCCGAGAAAAATACCTTGAGGTCTGCCGTCGGCTCACTGGCAGCCTGCCGGAGGGGATCGCCAGTTGACCGAACACGCTCAGAGCCAATCCTGTACGGCACAGGATGTGGCTCACTGAAAGAGAACTGCCCATCTTGCCTCGCCTTCTGGGAGAGCCGGGTGAGGGCCTTTCGACGCGAAAAGTTTGACAAATGCATCCTCAACCCGTCCCTTTCCCGGAGGGAGAGGGCGTATGAAAGTCGACTGCTACGTCAACAAAGTCGCCCGTACGTGTTTTAGCCAGACACCACTGACTGAAGGCAGGAACTCCTCCCGCTGAATCGGAGCATCTGCGTCCTCGTGATCCGGCCTAGGGAGCCGTCGCCCCGCCGACTAGACTGCAAGGGAGGGACGTGGCCGATCGACCAATTTGGCGGCACCGTTTTTTCCCTTTCCTCCGAAAAACCTTTTCTGCGAGCCTGGCCTGCCGATGCTTCGTTACTGGACTGCTGGTGAATCACATGGGCCCGCGTTGACCGCACTTGTCGATGGCTTTCCGGCCGGTCTCACGGTCGATACCGATCAGATCGACGCCGAGCTTCAACGCCGTCAGGGGGGCTATGGCCGGGGCGGCAGGCAGCGGATCGAAACCGACACGGTGACATTTCTATCGGGGCTTTGGCAGGGCAAAACCCTTGGAAGCCCGCTGACACTGCAAGTGATCAACCGTGACGCCAAGCTTGAGCGGCTGGAAGACATCGAGCGGCCCCGGCCCGGCCACGCCGATCTGCCTGGAGCGGTCAAGCACCTTGGTGGGGTGCGGGCTGTGCTTGAGCGGGCCAGTGCCCGCGAGACCGCAGCCCGAGTGGCCGCCGGTGGGCTGGCCCGCCAACTGCTTTCCGTCTTTGGCATTGAGGTGGCGGGCTGGGTGACAGAGTTGGGAGGCGTTGTACTGGGGGGGCGGGCCGGCAGCCTGCCGGAACTGCGACAGTTGCGAGACAAGAGCGCGATCTATTCACTGCATCCCGAGCGGGACGGTGAGGTGACTGAATTGATCGATCGGGTCGGCAAGGAGGGAGACACCCTGGGCGGTATCGTTGAAGTCTGTGTGGAGGGGCTGCCGATCGGTCTCGGCACCCACACTCAATGGGACCGCAAACTCGATGGTCAGCTTGCTCAGGCCGTCATGGCCGTTCAAGCGATCAAAGGGGTCGAAATCGGCATGGGCTTTGAAACGGCCCGACGCCGCGGCTCAGAGGTGCATGACCCCATCCATTATGAGGCCGATCAGCGATCTGGGCCGACGCTCGGTTTTGCCCGACCCACCAACAATGCCGGTGGCCTCGAGGCCGGCATCACCAATGGGCAGCCACTGGTCATCCGGGCTGCGATGAAGCCGATCAGCACTCTGCGGAAGCCGCTTGCCTCAATCAATCTGGCAACCAAGCAGCCGGAGGAGGCAGCCTACGAACGGAGCGACGTCTGCGCGGTCAGTGCCTGCAGTGTGATCATTGAAAATGTGGTGGCATTCACGGTGGCGGCGGCTCTGGTCGATAAGTTCGGGGGTGACAGCGTGGAGGAGATGCAGGCCCGCTGGAAGCTGTTCAGTGAGCTGGCTGCCAGCCGCTGATAGTGGTCCCGGACGGACTGGTCACCAGATATGACGCGAGAGGACAGGGATGTTCGTCGAACAGTCAGAAACGCGGCTGCGGCGGGTTCGGATTGGGTTCGTGTTGCTCTGCCTGGCTCCAACAGTCGGGCTCGTGGCCTGGGCGTTTCAGCGGCATTCCACTGCCCACCGGGAGACGATGGCGGCAGAGGCCACGCGGCTGCTCAGCACGGAGGTGGCTTTCGAAAGCCTGAGGCATCTACAGCCCGGTTGTCTGCGGCTGTCCGGAGTCCGGCTGGGGGGGGCGTCACTGGGTACGGTTGGGGTTGAGACCACGCCGACGGAAGTGCGGCTGCTCCTTGATCAGTGTGAATGTTCACCTGCCTTCGCTGGGCAACTCGCCACGCTGGCCCGCCGCTGGCTGACTGAACCGGCCCGCTTTCCGCAGAATTGCGTTATCGATATCGCCGGCATGGCCTGGAAGACAGCCGCCGGTGACGTAGTGACCGTTCAACCGTTACGAGTGGAATGTGTTGCAAACGCAGGTGATCGTGCGGTGCGAATCATCTCGCCGGAACGAACGACTGATGAAATGAGGATTGTTCGCACAGCCGAACCAGCCACGACGCTGGACCAGAGCCATTGGGAAGTTGATGTGACATTGACTGCGCCAATGCCAATGGCCGTAATCCTTGCAGTTCTGGGGCAGTCGCCGCTGGCGGGCTGGCAACTGGGGACGGAGGCGGTCGTCACAGGCACAATGCAGACGAAAGTTACCGCTGACGGCTGGGCGGGGCACGCGAGTGGTCGGATGGTCGGTGTTGATCTCGAGGCAGTGACCGCGAGACTGCCGTACCGGGCCGAGGGGCTCGCGACCCTCGAAATAGCAGGACTGATCTGGGCGAACAATCGGGTATCGGCGGCTGAACTCTCGATGGTTTCTCCCCGGGGAACACTCGCCCAGGAATGGCTGGATGGGTTGACCAGCATCATCGGTTGCCGGGCCGCCCCCGCAGTGATGAAGAAGGGGGACGCCGAACTTCGTGAATTTGAGCAGCTTGCGTTGCGGGTTGCGGTGGATGGCAGCGGTGCTCGCCTGCGGGCCGAGCCCCATCGGGCCGGCTGCCTGATGGAATCTCAGGGGATTCCGCTGGTTTTTGAGCCACCCGCTGCGGTGACGCTTGACCGACTAGCCTGGCTCCTCTCGGGAACGCGGGTGGCTGCGGTACCTGGCACCCCAGTCTCAGCCTGGCTGCTTTCGGTGCTGCCGCTTCCTCAGACGAACCGCTGAAAAACACTGGTTTTCGTCGGCTGGGACGCGGATTTGCCGCCCCGAGGGGAAGGCTGTTTTCTGGCGGAAAGCAGTTCTTGACACATTTTTGACAGTTCAGCGACCTGTTGCCGACGCCATCTACTAGGCATGATGATGCCGAGAAAAAGAATGTATGAAGATCGATAGAGGCTCTCTTCGATTCTTGGTCGCCCTGCAAGGAGAAACTGATGACACCCAGCACCCTCTCTCCGTCGCCTGCCCGATCCCGAGCAGGACTCGACCTCGATGACCAGGACTGTCAGTTTGGTCGCTCCTCGGTGCATGAGCCTGATGCCCTACGCCCGGCAGCCGAGAGTGACGATGCTCACGGGGCTGGCAGCGAACCCCGTGCCGATGGTATCGGGAAGGGAACTGAGGGAATTGACTGGCCAACCCTGATCTGGATTGGCGGGATTCATGTTGCAGCGGTTTTCGCACCGCTTTATTTCACCTGGTCCGGGCTGGCAATCTGCTTAGCGCTCTACTGGGTGACCGGCTGCCTCGGTGTCACGCTTGGCTACCATCGCCTGCTGACCCACGGCAGTTTCGTCACCTCGACGCCGATGCGTTGGTTTTTTGCCTTTGTTGGTGGCATCTCTGGCGAAGGTTCAGCAGTTGTCTGGGTGGCCAACCACAGGAAGCACCACGCCTTCAGCGATCAGGAGGGAGACCCGCATTCCCCCCGTGATGGCGGGCTTTGGAGCCATATGCTCTGGCTGTTCCCAAAGCACTCAGGTGAGGAGGTGGCCGCCCACGTCAAACGGTGGGCGCCCGATCTCGCTCGAGACTCCGGGGCGATGTTTTTCCATCGCACGTTTCTGCTGTGGCACTTCCTGATCGGCGGCGGACTGCTGGCTGCTGGTTGGGCCGCCTATGGCCGGGATGTCGGTATCTCGTGGCTGCTCTGGGGCCTGGCGGTCCGGATGGTGATCGTCTTTCACGTGACCTGGTTCGTGAATTCGGCGACCCATATCTGGGGCTACCGGAACTACGAAACGACCGATGACTCCCGGAACCTCTGGTGGGTTGGCTTGCTGGCTTTCGGCGAAGGCTGGCACAACAATCATCATGCTTTTCAGCGGATGGCCGCTCACGGCCACAAGTGGTGGGAGATTGACATCACTTACTGGGTTATTCTGCTGCTTGAGCGGCTCGGGCTGGCCTGGAACGTCGTCCATACGCCCCACGGTGTCGGCCGCCGCGAGCGGTGAAACCGGTCGCCGGTTGCAAAAAGCCTGCCGGCCGCTACACTCACGAATTCATATTGAGAGATGAAACACCCAATGGTCGCCTGCGGAGGGCGAACACACTGATGTCGTTGACCAAGGATCGCAAGCAAGAGTTGATTGGCGCTCACCAGCGTGGACAGGAAGATACGGGTTCTGCAGAGGTGCAGATTGCCCTGCTGACTGCCCGGATCACTCACCTGACCGAACATTTCAAGAAGCACGCCAAAGACTTTGCGAGCCGTCGCGGACTGCTCATGATGGTAAGTCGTCGCCGGCGGCTGCTTGATTATCTGAAGCGGGTCGCGCCCCAGCGGTACCTCGACATCATCCGCAGCCTCGGGATTCGTAAATGACATCTGGCTGGCCCCCCGGCCAGCAAGATGGTTTCTTTGCGTTTTCTGCGTTGGCTTTTGATTGGTGCGGTTGTGCGAATCAAAAAGCCTTGAGGTAGGAAGGGCCGACAATATTCGGCTTTGTTCCGGGGATTCTATCTTTCGATGTGGTAGTTGCCACTGTCGTGCGTCTGCCCGGATGCTGCTGGGATTGCCGTCCGGCTGATCGATGACCGATGATACGGTTGTCGAAAAGGTGGTGGCGGAGAAAAGAATCGCCGGCATTCATGATGGGCAGTTGGCCCTCGATGTGAGGCTCCGGCGTGCGAGAGCAAAAATTGTTGTTTTGAAGAAGGTTTGAAGGAAGGAAGAGAAGACTGTGAAGCATCGCGTTGAACGAAAAATTGGTCAGGAAACCCTTAGCCTCGAGACTGGCCTGCTGGCCAAGCAGGCGGCTGGCAGTGTGCTGGTGGCGTACGGTGAAACGACCGTGCTCGTTGCCGCCGCCACCGGCGCTCCCCGCGCAGGGATCGACTTTTTCCCGCTCACCTGTGACTACCGCGAACGGACGGCGGCCGCCGGCAAGTTTCCGGGCGGCTTCCTCAAGCGTGAGGGACGGCCGACGATGAAAGAAACCCTCACGAGCCGGCTGATCGATCGTCCGATCCGGCCGCTGTTTCCTGAGGGGTTTCACGACGAGGTGCAGGTCCAAGCACAGACCCTTTCGAGTGATCGCCAAAACGATGCCGATGTGCTTGCCATGATTGGTGCATCGGCCGCACTGTCGGTCTCCCCCCTGCCCTTCGAAGGTCCCCTCGGGAGTGTCCGGTTGGGCCAGGTCGATGGTCAGTTTGTCCCCTTTCCGACGCAGGACCAGCTTGAGGAGAGTGATCTCGACCTGGTGGTTTCTGGCAGCAAGACGGCGATCCTAATGATCGAGGGTTTCGCCCGTGAGATGCCCGAAGACCGGATGCTTGAAGCCCTCGAAGAGGCTCATCGCATCATCGTCACGATTTGTGAGATGCAGGACGAACTGGTGGCCAAGGCCGGCAAGCCGAAGAAGCAATACGAACTGCCCGACTACGGGCCGCTACGCGAGCGGCTCACCACTGCCTACTACGCCGACCTCAAGGCGGCTAAGGCAGTGCCGGGCAAACTTGAGCGGGCCGATGCGGTCAAGGCTGTCAAGGATCGGGCTAAAGCCGAGGTGCTGACGGTGGAACCAGCTGCGGTGGACGCGGTCAGTGAAGCCGATTTCTCACACGTCTGGCATGCTCTTGAAGAGCAGGCTGTTCGTGAGCTGATTCTGGCCGGCACTCGGCCTGACGGTCGTGACGCCAAGTCACTCAGGCCGATCGAATGTGCGGTAGATATCCTCCCGCGAGTACATGGCTCGGCCCTGTTCCAGCGAGGCGAGACTCAGGCGCTGGTTACCATCACGCTCGGTACCGGCAAGGACGAGCAGCGGGTCGATGGCCTGATCGATGAATATTCCAAGAAATTCATGCTTGACTACTACTTTCCGTCGTTCTCGGTGGGCGAGGTGCGACCGATCCGCGGCCCGGGGCGTCGGGAAATCGGTCACGGCGCGCTTGCTGAGCGAAGCGTGAAGCCGGTGCTACCTGATCCGGATGAATTTCCCTACACCATCCGCGTCATCTCCGACATTCTCGAATCGAATGGTTCGAGTTCGATGGCGTCCGTCTGCGGGGCGACCCTCGGCCTGATGGCTGCCGGTGTTCCGATCACCAATCCTGTGGCTGGGATCTCGGTCGGTTTGGTGAAACAGTCGGAAGACGAGTGGACGCTGTTGACTGACATCATCGGTGACGAAGACCACTACGGTGACATGGACTTCAAGATCTCCGGTTCACAGAATGGCATCACCGGCATCCAACTCGACCTCAAGATCAACGGCATCTCGCCGGCGATCATCAAGGCGACGCTGGCCCAGTCACGAGAGGCTCGGCTCGAGATCCTGCGAAACATGCTGTCGGCCATCCGTCGGCCTCGCGAGGAGCCCTCGGCATGGGCACCACGCCTGATCCGTACCCACATCAATCCCGAGAAGATCGGCCCTTTGGTGCCTTTGTTGAACTGGTGCCGGGCAAAGACGGCCTCTGCCACATCAGCGAACTTTCCACCGAGTATGTTGGCAATGTCGGCGATGTCTGCCGGGTTGGCGACATGATGCGGGTGAAGGTAATCGCGGTTGATGAACAGGACCGAGTGAAATTGAGCCGGCGGGCTGCCATGGAGGTCGAGGAGGTCCCCGGCGAGCCGGAACCAGCCGCCGAATAGTCGACTATGCCAATCATGGCTGACCCAGCGGTGATCTCCGATCGAACTTCGGCCGATAGCGACACCTATGCGGAACTCGTGAAGCTTGTCAGCGAACTGGCTCATGAGATTCGCAACCCCCTGTCGAGCATCAGGCTCAACATGGAACTGCTCGCCGAAGATGTTGAGGCGATCACCGAGTCGGGCTCGGCCAACCAGATGACCCGCCGGGCCAGGGCGAAAATCGACCTGGTCCGGCAGGAATGCGATCGGCTGCAAAAGTTGCTCGATGACTTCCTTGATTTTTCCCGTCAGGGCGGTGTCGATCCGGAACCGGGCAACCTGAATACAGAGATTGATCAGCTTCTCGATTTCTTTCAGCCCCGGGCTGATGATGCCGGTGTCGAACTGGTGCGGTTCCTTGACCCTGAGTTGCCGGCAGTTCGAATCGATCGGGAGACATTTCGATCGGCAATCTTGAACCTGTTGATCAATGCCACCCAGGCGATGGACGCTGGTGGACAGTTAATGGTTCGCACCCGTTCGTCGGGCCTTGGGGTGGTTATTGAGTTGATTGATACCGGACCGGGGATGGAGCCAGCAACACTTGCGCGGGTTTTTGAGGCCTTCTACTCGACCAAGCAGGGTGGCTCAGGTCTGGGGCTTCCGACCGCTCGTAAGATTGTCGAGGCCCACGGAGGCACGATCGACATTGAAAGTGCACCGGGCCGTGGCACCAAGGTCGCCATCTGGCTGCCGGCACCACCTCGTCTTCCGACCGGTCCGGATTCTGGCTGATTGCCCAGAATTGTTTCCCCTTGCAGGAGCAACGATGCCGCCTCGTTCGCCGACAACTGCCGCAACGAAGACTCCCCTAGAAGGAATGCCTCGGCCTGTCCGGGTGCTCGTTGTTGATAACGATATCGTCCATGCCCGGACAATGGGGGAAGGACTTGATCGGCTCGGCTATGAAGTTGTCGTGGCCGGTGGGGGGAACGAAGGGGCCAAACAACTGGCTACCGATCCGTTTGATATCGTTGTCACCGATCTGATGATGAATGACATCGGTGGGCTTGAGATTCTGAAAGCAGCCAAAGCAGCATCAGCCGAGACTGAGGTGATTGTCGTTACCGGTCACGGCACGATTCCATCAGCAGTCGAAGCGATGCAGCAGGGCGCCTTCACCTACCTGCAAAAGCCGCTCGATCTTGGTCACCTGCGGACTGCGGTCGAGAAGGCTTCGGGTGGGATTCGCCTGCGGCTCCAGAATCTGGAGCTCAATCGACGATTAGACGAGCGGTTCGGTTTTGAGGGAGTGATTGGTTCAAGCCCGCAAATGCTTGCGGTGATCGAGCGGCTCAAACGGATTGCTCCGACTGATGCTACCGTGTTGATCCAGGGGGCGACTGGAACCGGGAAGGAACTCGTCGCCCAGGCAATCCATCAGAATAGCCCGCGCAAGAAAAAGCCGTTTGTTGCGCTCAACTGTGCAGCCCTCAGTGAAAATATTCTCGAGAGCGAACTCTTCGGCCATGTGAGGGGCGCCTTCACCGATGCCTCCTCTGACCGCATCGGCAAGTTTGAGTATGCCGACGGAGGCACGCTTTTTCTTGATGAAGTCGGTGACATGCCGATGGCGACGCAGATCAAGCTCCTGCGGGTGCTTGAGTCGAGTGAAATCACCCGAGTCGGCTCGAATCAACCGGTGCGGGTGAACGTTCGAATCCTGTCGGCGACCAACCGGGATCTCGAAGAAGCAATTGCTGCAGGAAGTTTTCGGAGTGATCTTTACCATCGGCTCAAAGTGGTAACGATCCTGATTCCCAGCTTACGGGAACGGGCCGCTGATATTCCATTGCTGATTGAGCACTTTGTGAAGCAGTTTTCGAAACGGCATCACAAGGCGATTAAAGGAATGAGCCGTGCGGCGCGGCTCAAACTTGCAGGATTCGCTTGGCCTGGGAATGTTCGGCAACTGCGGAATGTCATCGAGAGCATGGTGGTGGTTGATTGCGATGAGACGCTCGACGTTGATGACTTGCCGTTGGAACTGGAGCCTGAGGTAACTCCTGTGGCTCCGGCCACCCCGGTCGCTGATGCTGACGCGGGAGTCGCTTCATTGGTCGGTCGCCCGCTAGAAGAGATCGAGCGGATCTTCATCACCGAGACCCTCAAGCTCACCGGTGGCAACCGGGAGCAGACCGCCGAGCTGCTTGGTATCGGAGAGCGGACGCTCTATCGAAAAATCAAGGAATACCAGCTTTAACGTAACTGTGGGGATGCAGGGAGAGCCGGGGCGTGGGACGGATTCAGACACTACCGACGTCAGTCATCAACCGGATTGCCGCTGGCGAAGTGGTTGAGCGGCCAGCCAGTGTCGTCAAAGAGCTTTTAGAAAACGCTCTTGATGCCGGTCCCAGTCAAATCGATGTCACCATTGAGCAGGGTGGAATCGCTCTCGTGCGAGTGGTTGATGACGGTTGCGGCATTGAGCCTGAAGATCTGCCGCTGGCGATTCAGCCGCACGCTACCAGCAAGTTGCGGGTGGCTGAAGATCTGGATCAGATTGCGACGCTTGGCTTTCGTGGTGAGGCGCTGGCCTCGATCGCTGAGGTTTCACGGCTCCTGATTCGCAGTCGGACGGAGACGGGTGCTGGGAGTCGGCTTGAGGTCGATGGTGGTGTCAATAACGGGGTCGCGCCGGAGGGGTGTGGACGTGGTACCAGCGTCGAGGTTCACCAACTTTTCAGCCGGGTTCCGGCCCGCCGGGCTTTTCTTCGGACTCCGGCCACCGAATGGTCACATTCCGCTGAAGCCTTCGTACGAACGGCGCTGGCCCATCCAGGGGTCGGGTTTTCATTAACGCATAATCGCCGTCGGGTGCATGAACTCGGCGCGACTGAAAGCTGGCGGCGGCGAATCGGTGACCTGTTTGGCAGGCAGCTTGCCGACCGGCTACTCGAGGCAACCGAGACAGACGATGACGTGACAGTGACCGCCGTCGTCGGCCGTCCCGAGGATGATCTTCCCAGTGGCCGGCTACAGCACTTCTTTGTCGGCTGCCGGCCGTTTCGCGACCGATCGATTCTGCATGCTGTGCAGGAGGGCTACCGCGGCCGCCTGCTGGCCGGTCGGCAGCCGATCGTTTTTCTCCGGCTCGATGTGCCACCACTCAGTGTCGACGTGAACGTGCACCCGGCCAAGATGGAGGTGCGCTTTCGGGATCCCGGTCGACTCCACCGGCTCGTGCTTGCGGCTATTCGCCGGGCCTTGCTTGGGCTGGATACCCCGACTGCTCTGCGTCCGCCCGGGATTACTCAGGACCTGGCAGCCCCATCCGAACAGCCTGCCGCTGCCGGCTTGGCGGCGGCTGAGGCAATCTGGCAACGCCAACTGGCCGCCGATCGCGTGCCGCAGTCGAACAGTTTTGGGGATAAGTCGGAGCCGACTGAGCCGGTGCCGCCCCCCCCTACCCTCGCCAAATGGGAGCGGGACGAGGCTACCCACCAAGAGCAGTTGCCGCTGCCAGCCTCTACCGGCGACTCTGGGCAGCCACCGTCTGAACGGTCGTTCCAGCTTCATGACCGCTATCTTGTTGTCGAGACTGCGGGAGGAATTGAGGTAATCGACCAGCATGCCCTTCATGAACGGGTGCTTTACGAGCAGCTGCGGGAGCGGCTGGCCAGCGGTTCACTGGAAGTGCAACCGCTGCTGATTCCCGAACAGATCGACCTTTCGCCTGCAGCCTACGAGCTGGTCGAGCGATATGCCGGGGTGCTGGCTGAGGCAGGGGTTCGGGTCGAAGCCTTCGGTGGCAGTACGGTAGTGGTCCGGTCAAAGCCTGCTTTGGTTGGTCGCACGCCGGCGGCGGCAATTATTGCGGATATAGTCGATCGACTGGTGACACTCGCAGCGGCAGGGGGAGACCGCCGGGTGGTGGTTGATGAAGTGCTCCACAGTCTTTCCTGCCGGGCCGCCATCAAGGCAGGTGATCCCCTTTCACAGCCGGAAGTCGATAGACTGGTTGCAGACCGGCATCGATACCCGTCTGCCCGGCATTGCCCTCACGGCCGCCCCACATCCCTGCTGTTGTCGCGGCAGGAACTTGACCGGCAGTTTCGCCGGACCTGACGTAGACCGCCGCGGACCGACTCTGGAACCTCTTCGATGATTTGTGTCAGCATTGCCCGTGGCCGTCACCGATTCTTGCTCGCCGAACTCCGCCATCTTGGTGCGCAGGGAGTCGGTCTGGTTGAGTTACGGCTTGACTGCATCCAGAGCAATATCCAGCTGAAACGGTTGTTGACAGATCGCCCCTGTCCGGTCATTGCCACCTGTCGACGTCGCTCAGACGGTGGCCACTGGGATCATTCAGAGGAAGCGCGACTGACGGTGCTGCGAACGGCTATTGCTGAGGGGGTCGACTACGTCGATCTTGAGGATGACATTGCCACCACGATCCCCCGGTTCGGGCCAACCCGGCGGATCATCAGCCACCATGACTTTCGCCGAACCCCCAACGACTTGGTCAGCCTGCACCGATCACTTGCAGGTCTCGACGCTGATGTGGTCAAGATCGCCACCCTTGCCAATCATCCAAACGATAATCTGCGAATGCTTGAGCTGGTCCAGTCGAGCAGCATCCCGACCGTCGGCCTCTGCATGGGAGAGATTGGTACGCCTAGCCGCATCCTGGCTGGTCGCTTTGGGGCTGCCTTTACCTTTGCCCCGCTCAATCCGGAGAAGATCCTCGCGCCGGGCCAGCTTGGCTGGGGAGTGCTTCGGGACAGCTACCGATATGATGCGATCACGCCGAAAACGAGAATCTATGGTGTCATTGCAGACCCGGTTGGCCACAGCCTGAGCCCCGTTATCCATAACGCAGCCTGTGCAGCAGCCGGCATTGATGCGGTTTATCTGCCCTTTCTCGTGCCTGCTGGCCATCTCCGTGATTTTCTTGCCTCAGCCAGCCGGTGGCCGTTGGCCGGCCTCAGCGTGACAATTCCGCATAAGGAATCTGTGCTCAGTCACGTCTCCCACCGGGACCCGCTGGTCGATGAGATCGGGGCCGCCAATACGCTGCGGTTTGAAGCAGACGGAAGCGTCTGTTCCTTCAATACCGATGCAACGGCTGCGATTGAAGCCATCCGGGCCACTTTGGAGGAGCAGGAGACGGGCTTTGGAGGCCGGCTCGGACTCAATACGGCGTTGATCCTCGGAGCCGGGGGGGCCGCGCGGGCAATCGCTTGCGGCCTGCGGCGGCAGGGAGTCGAGGTGACACTCGCGTCACGCACAATTGAGCGGACGCAAGAACTGGCGGAAGTGGTTGGCGGCAAGGCGATTGACTGGCCGGCTCGGCATCGGCAGCCTTACGACTGCATCATTAATGCTACACCGGTTGGAATGCATCCCGAGGTCAATGAGAGTCCATTTGATGCATCGCATCTGCGGCCTTACATGGTTGTCTTTGACACGGTCTACAACCCGGAGAACACCCTGCTGGTGAAAGAGGCGCGGGCGGCTGGCTGCCGGGTTGTCACAGGTGTCGAGATGTTTGTCCGACAGGCATCAGAGCAGTTCCAGATTTGGCATGGCCAGCAGCCACCGGAGGGTGTCATGCGGGCAGCCCTGAAGCAGGCAACCTCGTCGGTCAGGGTTGTTGAGTGAACGTGAACGAAGGAAGATCTACCGAGAACGGCCTGCCTCGCCCCATCCTGATCGGCTATCGGGCTACCGGGAAATCGACATTGGCTGCCGATCTGGCCCGCAGAATTGGCTGTCGGCAGATTGACGCTGACGAGGCGTTTGAGACTGCCTGGGGATGCAGCATTGCCAGCTTCATCGGTGACCGTGGAGAAATCGCCTTCCGCGATGCCGAAACGGCTCTCCTGCGCGACCTGCTTGGGCAGCCCGATGCGATTCTTGCGACCGGCGGCGGCGTCATCCTTCGCCCCGAGAATCGTCTTCTTCTGGGACAGTCCGGCCGTCCGGTGGTCTGGCTGACCGCGCCTGTCAGTGAAATCCGTCGCCGGCTGGCTGCCGATCCGACCACCAGCGGTCGCCGGCCAGCCCTTTTCGGTGGTGATGTGCTCGATGAGGTTGAGCAGGCTCTTGCTCAACGTGAGCGGTGGTACCGCGAGGTTGCCGATGCGATGTTTGATACGACCGGGGTGGAAAGGAATGTTCTGGTGGCGTCGGTCTGCCGCTGGCTGGACGCATGGCGGCCCTCTGGGACTGGTGAACGGTCCGACGGGGGCGGAAAGCAATGAACGTCCCCCCTGCACTGATCGGCTTCGCCGCCGCTGCGGTCGTTGGTGGCATCAGTGGGATCTTGCTCAAGCGATTCGTTGGCTGGATGCTGGCCGAACTCGACGCCGCCGTGGCAGCGGAGGAGGAGCGGCCGCTGCCTGTTCCTCAGCCGGCCGGACAACTTTCGAACTGGCCGGTTGTAGCCGGCTGCCTGCTGGCTGTTGGCCTCTGGTGGTGGGAGGTGACGGTCGCCGGCCTGTTGTCCGATGCCCCCCGCGCAGTTGCTATTCCGCGGGCGGCTGGTCATCTTGTCTTTTTCTGGCTACTCGCTGCGGCGGCCTGGGTCGATATTCGTCATCGGGTGATTCCTGACATCATCACCACGCCGGGAGTGGTCGTCGGGTTACTGGGCACCTGGTTGCTGCCGACTATTCTGCTGCCCGTCATCATCTTGTCGCCGCGGAGCTTTGCTGCTGCTGAGTCTTCCGCTGACCTTTTGACCGCCTGGGGCGGCCTGCAAGCGGGTGGTCCGCCGGTGTCGCCTCTGGGGCCGGTGATGGCGGTCGTGGTCTTCACGATCTGGTGGGCGGTTTGCACAGCACCGTTTTTGCTTGTCGATGAGCGGCCATCAGGAAGCGGATCGAGGTGGCTTTGGGCCGCGCTTCGGGAACCGCGGACGCTGCTGCTGGTGACGGGGCTGCCGCTGCTGATGCTGGCAGCCTGGACGGGTGGAATGCGGTTTGCGGCTGTCGAGAGCAGCCTGATCGGCTTGGCAGTGTCGGCCGGGCTCGTCTGGCTTACCCGGGCCGGTGCCTCGCTGGCTCTTGGCCGTGAGGCGATGGGCATGGGAGATGTCACTCTGATGGCAATGGTGGGAGCCTGGCTCGGCTGGCAGCCTGCCGTGCTGACATTTTTTCTGGCAACATTTATCGGGCTTGGGCATGGCCTCTTTCAGCTGCTGCGTCATCGGGAGAATGAACTGCCCTACGGGCCCAGCCTTTGTCTGGCGGCCGCGGTCGTGACCGTCGCCTGGCGACCGATTTGGCAGCTGACAGCATCATTCTTTGCTGATCCGCTCCAGCTGGGACTCGTGCTTGGGCTGGTCGTGTTCTTGACTGCGGTTACCTTGTTCGTCTGGCAGCGGCTGCGGGGCTGATGGGGCTGACGCCAGCTCAAATCCCCATTTTTTGGCCCGTGGTACCGGTCTTGCTCGGTTTTCTCCGTCCCCCTATTCTCCTCGGCCTCGCCCGTGCTCTCCTGTGTTCACTGCTGCCTCGCATGAGTCGATTCTGGCTGCATACCGTGTCCGTGATGTTCGTTGCCGCGGTTGTCGCTGGCTGTTCGCAGAATCTGCTGCGACGCGAGACCACGCCGGCAGTGATCAGCCTTGAACCACCGCCTGGCGTTGCAGCCCCAGCCCATACCCTGCCGCAACCATTGGCAAGCCTGCCCGAACAGCCGTCTTACGCGAACCTCGATGGCCGTCAGCTTGAGGCGGCGCTGGCCCGCAGCCAGACCGAAAATCAGCTAATGCAGGAGGAGCTGGCCGCTGTTCGCGAACAGTTGGCCAGTATCACTGCGCAGCTGGCCGCCAGCCGAACCGTGGCCCGCCCAACAGGAGCGACAACT
>RFVE01000430.1 GCA_009922585.1 Planctomycetia bacterium | reverse complement strand
GGAGTGGCTCACCTACGTCGCCACCCCCGCCGTCCTCCGCAGCACCCCCGTCAAGACAGGGAACCTGAAAGCGTCCACTAGCGACAAGGTGGACGACAGCGGCAAGGGACGGTTCGCGGGCATCGTGAAACAGGACGCCGTGACCAACCCACGATCAGCGACTAGCAAGGGTGGCCGGGCCTACCAGCGGCGTGTGCCTTACGCGCAGTTCGTGGAGATGAAGCCGCAACGCCAGGGCTACATGATCGGCACCGCTAAGAGCCTGATGCCGCAGTACGGGCGCTGGTTGAAGTTCAAGTTGAGCAAGAGACTCACGTTCCTTGGGATCGGTCGCTGATGGCTAATAACACCGTCCTCGTTCGGTTCCTCGCAGACGTAAGCCAGTTCACCGCCGCCACGAAAGGCATCAACGCTCAACTGGCCGGGTTCGGGAAAGCCGCAGCCCGCCTGTCTGGCGTGTTCGCTGCCGGGTTCGGCCTGTCAGCGGTCACGAAGCAACTAGCCGACAGCGTCATCGCGTTCAGCAACCTAGAGGAGCAGATCGCAGCCGCAGGGCAAGTGTTCGGCGCCAGCAGCGAGGAACTCGTCAAGTGGGCCGAGGCCACAGGTGAGGCGTTCGGCCTGAACCAGACCGAGGCGATCAAGGCCGCCAACCAACTCGGCATGTATGGCGAAGCCATGGGCCTCACAGCGGAGCAGACCCGCCTGTTTGCCCAGGAAATGCTGACGCTCTCAGGCGACCTCGCAGCGTTCCGAGACGTTGAGATTGACCAGGCCATTCAGGCCATCGGTTCAGCGTTCGCCGGTCAGTCACGACCCTTACGCCAGTTCACCATTGACACGACCGACGCCGCCAAAGCCGAGGCCCTCCTCGCCCGAGGCATCGAGGCCAGCGTCGGCAGCATGGACAAGCAAACCAAAGCCCTCGGCACCTACTACGCCATCCTCGATCAGTCCACGAAGATGCAGGGGCAGGCCGCCCGAGAGATGGAGCAGACCGGCACGCAGATGCGCCGCCTGTCAGCGGTCACGCAGCAACTAAGCGTCGAGTTCGGGCGCGGCCTCGTCACCGGCATGGCCGGGTTCAACGACGGCCTAGAGAGCGTCATCCGAAGCGCAGACGCCAGCAGCGCCGCCATGGAAACCCTCGGTGAAGCCGTAGGCGACCAGATCGCGCCGTTCGTCAGCCTCACCGCCAAGATCGCTGACCTGAACACCGCCATCAACAAACTCACCCAAGGCAAAGACGGAGGCGCCCTCTCATTCATCGGGAAACTCGGTGACACCGCCTCGTTCACCGCCGGGGACGTGGACCGCCTCACCACGGCCATGGGCCTCCTGTGGAACGACGGGAAACTGTGGCGTGATTTCGCTATCACCGCGAACGACCTGGAGGCCGTGTTCGGTGACTTGGGCACGCAGATGGCCGCTGCGGGAGGGTTCGCCCGCGCCCTGACCACAGACTTCAAGAACATGGGGCCAGCCGCCGAGGCGCAGATCCCCAGCATCTTGCGTCTCGCGGAGGCCAACCGTAACGCCGCTAACGCCGCCAGCACCGCTGACTTCACCGTCGTAGCCGCCAATAAGTATTACCGCGACGCTGGAGCGAGGGCGAAGAAACTCGGCGACGAGATCGAAGAAACTGAGGAAAAGGTCAGGAGTTTCGGTAGCAGCGTCGG
>RFVE01000429.1 GCA_009922585.1 Planctomycetia bacterium | reverse complement strand
AAGGCACATGCAGTTCTGCTGCCGACGCGAATCGCGAGAACAGCAGCACTATCGCTGCGAGAAAAAAGCCAGAAGATTTGAAGGCATACCGTTGCATGTGGAGCGGCCAGCGGCGGCAACTCGAGGAATTCTTAACGATCATCAGCAAATCTGTCGGATTTGATACGAGTGAGAGACAAGGCTGTAGCGAGGCTCAGTCTGGCCAAGGCCCATCATTCGCGAACATCGCAAACACCTTCAATGGGACTGGTTTCTCCCACGGATGGTCAATCGGCGTCCGTGTCGTCTGGCAGCGGCAGCTTGATAATGACCTTCGTGCCCTGCCCCAGCGTCGATTCGATGCTGCAGTCGCCGCCCAACAGCCGTGACCGCTCCCGCATGCTGACGAGACCAAAGCCGCCACTGCCCGTTTTCTCGCGATCAAATCCGCAGCCAAAATCCTCGACCGTCACCACGAGCTGCGTTGCCGCGCGACATACCGTCAGGTTCACCCGATGGCTGCCGCTGTGCTTGCGGGCGTTGTTCAACGACTCCTGAACGACGCGATAGACCGTGGTCTGCAGCGGCGGCGGGATGGCTTCGATCGTGGGGTCGAGCTGACAGCTTACGGCGACACCCGTTTCCCGCAGATCGCTAACAAGGTCTTCGACCGCCGCCCCCAGCCCCAGGTCGTCAAGCGCCGCCGGCCGGATGCCGCGAATCACCCGACGCCCCTCCTCAATTCCTTTGGCAAGGCAGTCAATTACCGAAACAATTGCCTCAGCACAGCCGTCGGGGAGGCCACGGTCCCGAATGCCCTCCAGCAACATCTTGGAGCCAACAGCGTATTGAATCAGCCCATCGTGGAACTCATGACAGAGAAACTGCTTTTCCTTCTCTTGCACATCGATCAGATTTCGGAGCAGATGTTCCCGCTCGACCAGCGTCTGACGGGCCTGCTCCAGTTCAGTAATGTCCGCCGAGATCCCACCGACGGCTACGACCTGCTGCAAATCATCAAAGACCGGAAACTTAATGGTGAGGTAGGTTCGAAGGCCGTCTGCGGCTGAGACTGTCTCTTCAAAGGTCTTGGTCTGTCCGCTCGCAAACACCTCGTTGTCACTGGCGATGAACGAGCGGGCAACCTCCTCAGGAAACCAGTCGTAGGGTGTCGTCCCAGCCTTGAAGTCTTTCATCACCGGCCAGAGTTCCATATGCCGTCGGTTGATCAGCAGATAGCGACCAGCCGCGTCCTTAAGGTAAATCGCCGCCGAAGAGTTATCGACAAGAGCCTGCAGGAGCGAATTCTTCTCCCGCGCCTGCTGCTCGGCTGCCCGTTGTTCGGTGACGTCGAGCACGGTTCCAATGAATCCCTTCAGCCGTCCCTGATCGTCATGCATGGGCCTGCCAGTTGTCAGCACATGGCGAAGCGTGCCATCGGGTCGGACAAGCCGAAAATCATTCAAGTAGACCTTTTGACTCCGAACGCACTCCTCCCACTTCGCGGCGACCCTCTCAACGTCCTCCGGGTGGACGGCTTGAGTCCACCCCTGCCCAAGCGTCTCGGCCTCGCTCAGACCGCTAAGTTGACACCAGGCATCATTGACGAAGGTACAATTGCCCTGTGCATCCGTCTGAAAGATGCCGACTGGCGCCTGATGTGAGAGGGCGGCAAACGAGGCCCGGCTGAGGAACAACTG
>RFVE01000428.1 GCA_009922585.1 Planctomycetia bacterium | reverse complement strand
GCGATCATGAGCCTACGGGAGGGCCTTGGCTTTGAGGCCGAGATCGCCAGTGACTCAGCCGCCTTGCACACGCTGGTGGCCGACATGCTCAAGGCCTGCCCGCAGATCAGGCTGCTCCGTGACCCAACCCGTGGCGGTGTGGCAGCCAGCCTCAATGAAATCGCGACGGCCGCCAGTCTGGGCATTGAAATTGACGAGCAAGCCATTCCGGTGGCCCCGCCGGTGGCCCATGCCTGTGAACTGCTTGGGCTTGACCCGCTCCAGGTCGCGAATGAGGGCAAGCTGCTGGCCGTGGTGCCAGCCGCAGCTGCCGAGAGAGTGCTGGCCACGATTCGATCGCACGAGCACGGCCGGGCGGCGGTGGTCCTCGGCCGGGTGACGACCGAGCACGCCGGCCGGGTGGTGTTGCGAACCGCCATCGGCGGCAGCCGCGTCATCCCGCTGCCGATCGGCGAGCAGCTGCCACGGATTTGCTAGGGCCTTGAGAAAAATAAAGACGCCGCTGGAAGCGGCAAGTAACCATCCAGCGAGCAAGGGTATGGTAACCTGAAAGGAAAGGGTGAGAGATGATTGACATGCGATTGCTCGTTGGTGAGGAATGGGCGGAATGGTATTCCATGACCCCAGCCCAGCGATTGGAGGAGTCATCCAAGCTCTGGCAGACCTACCTTGAACTTGGAGGGACGCTTGACCCCGAGCCCGATCCTCAGAGTCCTTTCTACGATCCGGAAGAATGGCGTGCGGTCACTGCTCATGGGAGGGCAGGCGTGCGTCTTGTACGGCGCGGCGGAATTTAGCCGGGACACCGACATTGTCACGGTGGCCGACGCTGACAATCTGCGTCGGTTGCAGGCAGCGGTTAAGGAACTACGGGCTGACCGAATTGCCGTGCCGCCTTTTGAGCGACGCTTTCTTGAGGCGGGTCATGCCGTGCATTTTCGCTGCCAGTTGCCGGGTGCGGAGGGAATCAGGCTGGACGTCATGTCCAAGATTCGTGGGCTTCCTGACTTCACGGTCCTCTGGGATCGGCGGACGACCCTCGAGACCGGGGGTGAAACCATTGAGGTGCTCTCGCTCCCTGATCTGGTCGCCGCAAAAAAGACGCAGCGCGACAAAGATTGGCCAATGATCACCCGCCTGGTCGAGGCCCACTATGCCCAGCACCTCGATGTCACTGACGAAACAGTGATCAGGTTTTGGCTTCGTGAGTTGAGAAGCCCGGCAATTTTGATCGACGTTGCCAGATCGGCACCGACGGTTTGCGAATCACTGCTGCACGCACGGCCACTTCTTCAGCACGCCGTGGCAGGCAGTGAAGAATTGTTGAAAGCGACATTGCGGGAAGAAGAGGATGCGGATCGTTCGCGAGAGTAAAGCAGTCACTCGACCTGTCTGCAGGAAAGATCACCGAGATTGAAGTCTCAGCCCACCTGTCACTTGAAAGGCCCCTAAAAAGGCCGTTCGGTGTACATGTCTTCAACTGCCCATGCCCCGGCCCCAGGTGCTAGGGCCTTGTTCGGCCAGCGGCAATGGCGGCTGTCAATTGTTCCGTTAAGGCAGCAGCCCTCTCTGGGAACTTGTCCTTCACGTCATGCTTCTCGCCAGGGTCGGTTGACAGGTCAAAAAGCTGATAGTGCGACACCGGGGTGTTGGCCAGTTGCTGCTCGACTTTCAGGTTGC
>RFVE01000427.1 GCA_009922585.1 Planctomycetia bacterium | reverse complement strand
TCGGAGGGTATGCGAATTGGCCAGCGGTCTGACTCGAAATCAGATGCCCCGAAAGGGGTTGAGGGTTCGAATCCCTTGCCCTCCGCCTTCGATGTGAATTGAACAGCTGCTTGGGCAACCTGCTGTGCGTGCCGGGCTTGGCCTGTGGCGGGCGGTGGTGCAACTGTCGGCTGCGTTGGGAATGACAGCATCGCGGGGGGCCATTTTTGGCCGCCGCCAAAGGGGTGTCGGGGAAGAGAGCTGGAGAAAAAGCAGGCGATTGGTCGATCAATCATCGACGGGCTACGTATTGTTAGGAAAGCGTGAGGATCGGCCTTTTCTGGTCGGTTTGCTTTTGAAATACTGGCGTCGTTGTGGAATCGATGGAGGAAAATGCCATGTTTCGTCTGAATTGGCGTTTGCTGGCTCCTCTCGCATGCGGCCTTTCCTGCATGCTGACGGGCTGTTTCCGCGGTGATGAAAATCACTTCGCGGTCACCGCAGCGGCAGGGACGGGGCAGGTGACCACGGTGCGACCGGTTACACAATGGCGGCGGAAGCCGCTCTCGCTGCGGCTACTCGGACGGGTGCTCGACCAACCTGATCAGGCTCAGGCATTGCCAGGGGCAATTTCACCGGCGGTGGTGACCTGGGCTGCCCGTGGAATCTATCCGGATGGGGTCGATGAAGCGATCGATCTCGCCAGCCTTGGTGATCGGCTGTTCAACCGGCTTCGCCCAACTGGTCTATCACCAGCGGATCGCGTGACTTCAAGTCGCTAATTCGCAGCGAAGCCCGGCCGGCGAGCAGGTCGTCAATGAGATTGCCGACCACCTCGGCCCGCCAGCCCTGCGTAAGCGCTGGTGGAGGATCGTCTTTGCCGTGGCTCAGTTTCCAGGCGAGCAGTTCCCGCATGTCGCTGGCGGTGCCGACGAGTGACGGGGCGATTTCAAGCTGCCGGCAGAGGCCGCCGATCGCTGTCGCCAGAAACTGCCCGAGCACGTTCACCTGAGGCGGCGGGGCCCGGTGCTTTTCACCACCGGGCAGTTCTTCATCGGGCACGTTCAGACCTCGGTCGATGGCATCGGCAATCGCCGGCAGAATGTGCCGCAGATCCGAACGCTGCATGCCACGGATGGCGGAGATTTGTTGAGGGTCGGCATTTTTCCGCTTCGCGAGTTCCACCAGCAGATCATCTCGCAGCACCCGCTTAGGCGGCATGTCCCGGCTTTCGGCGACGCTGTCCCGCCAGTGCCAAAGCTCGCGGGCGACCGCCAGTTCACGGCGGGATAGCCCATTCAGACCAGAGACCCTTCGCCAGCGTTTGCGGGTGAAGGAAGCCTCGACTTCATCCAGCCAACTGGCCATCTCCTCGGTCATCCACCTGGTGCGGCCCCGGTCAGCCAGCTTTTTTTCAAGCGTCTTCCAGAGGTCGTCAAGGTGTCGGACGTCGTCGAGGGCGTAGTCGATCTGGGCGGGGCTCAGTGGCCGCTTCCGCCAGTCGGTGCGGGTTTCACCCTTGTTGGTCGGCTGGCCGAGCACCCGTCGGACGATCGCGGCGTAGCCTGCCGGGTAATCATGATCGACCAGCCCGGCGGCTACCTGCACGTCGAACAGCTGCGCCGGCCGCTCTCCGATTGCATGCAGGATGAAGCCCAGCTCTTCGCGGCCAGCATGGACGACCGTGGTCCGCCCGGGATC
>RFVE01000426.1 GCA_009922585.1 Planctomycetia bacterium | reverse complement strand
CTGAACGGCGACCCGGCCAGCACCTTCTTCTCACCGATAAAGGCGAGTTTCAGATGCTCCGTCAGCTCGGCCGGACAGACCTCCCCATGCCGCTTTTGCAGCAACGGCTTGGGGTCGAACATATCGAGCTGCGATGGGGCCCCAACCATGTGCAGGTGAATGACTGCCTTGGCCCGCGGGGCAAACTGCGGTGGCCGAGCCGCCAGCGGGTTGGGGTGCGACTCAGCGGTTGCTCCAGGAAGATCACGGGCCAACAACGTTGCCAGCCCGGCTGCCGAGAGGCCCAGGCCGCTACCGAAGAAATCCCGCCGTGAAACATCGACGAAGACGGGGCGATCAGTCGTATCATTGCTGCCAATCTGCATCAGCTCACGCTCCCGTCAGCCCTTCGTGATCGTCTCATCAAGATTCAGGATGGCCGCAGCCACGGCATACCAGGCGACCACTTCTACTGCCGAAACGTCCTCTGCCAGAATTATCGTTGGCTGGGCCTTCAGCACTTCCAAGGCTCGCGCCGGTTCCGCCAGCAGCCGTTCTTGCTCTGTTTCAATCAGCCGCCGCAACACCGCCAACTCAGCCGTCGTGGGATCACGGGCCAGGGCAATCCGAAAGGCATGGGTGATCCGACTGGCAAACCCGGCCTCCGGCTGCTCGGTGACAATCCGGCGGGCGAAGCCGAGGGCGGCCTCTGTGTAGACCGGGTCATTGAGCAGGACGAGCGCCTGCAGAGGCGTGTTTGAACGTGACCGTTTGACCACGCAGGTCATTCGACCGGTGGCATCAAAGGTGACGAGGCTCGGGTACGGGCTACCCCGTTTGAGCACCACATAAAGGCCACGGCGATAGCGGCGCTCCCCAACGCTGACCTCATAGCGGTATTTCTTGCCCCCCACCTTCGTCCAGAGGCCCGCCGGCTGTGGCGGCCGAATCGAGGCACCGCCTTTTTCGTGGCTGAGCAGGCCGGCGATTGCCAGCGCATTGTCGCGAATCGCCTCGGCATCGAGCCTGAATCTTGGCCCCCGCGACAACCAGCGGTTATCGGGATCCCGGGACCGGCGGACTGCCGAAACCTGTGAACTCTGCCGGTAGGTGCGGCTCAGGACGATCCGCCGGATCAGCCGCTTGAGGCTCCAGCCGTCTTCCATCCAGTCGACAGCGAGACTGTCGAGCAACTCTGGATGGCTCGGTGGATCTCCCTTGATGCCGAAGTCCTCAAGCGTCGTCACCAGCCCTCGACCAAATATTTCAAACCAGATGCGGTTGACCAGCACGCGAGCCGTCAGGGGGTTGTCACGGGCGACCAGCCAGCGGGCCAGTGTCAGTCGGTTAGCCGGACCACCTGGCGTACCGCCGAGAACAGCGGGCGTGCCGGCGACAACGGGACGGATCGGATCGGTAAAGTCGCCCCGGTTGAACAGAAAGGTCTCCCGGGGTGTCGCCGTCTGCCGCATCACCAGAGTTTCTGCCGACGGCAGATCGGCCAGCCTGTTTTGAAGTTGCTCAACCCGCTGCCGCGCAGCCTTGACTGCAGCCGGACTGGCTTCCTGCCGGGAGGGTTCCTCGCCAGCAGCCTCACCACCCGCACCGCCATTGGCGGCAGCCAGTGGCTCGTCTGTTGGCGGCGCGGCGGCCTTGAGTTGTTCGAGGTCTGCTTTTGCTTCGTCCAAGAGTCGGGCCAGAC
>RFVE01000425.1 GCA_009922585.1 Planctomycetia bacterium | reverse complement strand
CGCGGCGACCAGGTCTGAGTAACCAAGCCGACGGGAAATACGAACGGCGTGCCGCTTGACAAGTTCGGCGATCGTCTCGAACCGCTCCTCGGGCATTCGCTGGGCTGGAGCGGTCACCCAGATGCTCGCCACGGGCTGACTTCGGTAGTCGAAAACTGCCGCCGCAACACAATGCACCCCGTCAACTTCCTCGCCACGATCAACGGCATACCCGTTCTGCTTGACTGTCTGCAGTTGTTTCAGCAGCGCCTCGCGACTGGTGATCGTCTTGTCGGTCAGCTTCTCGAAGTGACACGTCTTCAACAGCCGATCGCGATACCGCGCAGGAAGGTGTGCCAGAATCACTTTGGCTGGAGCCGCGGTGTGCAGAGGGAACCGGCAGCCGATCTGGACCGAAACCTTGACCGGCTGGGCGGCAATGGCCTGCTCAAGCACGATTCCGCCATCGGAGAGCAGTGCTGCAATCAGCGCTGTCTCCCCCGATTCATCACGCAGGTCAGCCAGGACATCGATCGACTTGGCAAGCAGTCCCTCCTGCTCCACGACCGAGTGCCCCAGCGCCAACAGCTTCCGCGAGAGCCGATAGGTCTGCTTGGACTGGTCGCGGTCGAGGTAGCCATGGTCCCGCAGCGTCGTGACGATCCGAAAGGCACTGTTTCGCGGAATGCTCAGGCGACTGGAGATCTCGCCGATCGTCAGGTCGGCCGCTGCGGCCAACAGTTCCAGCACGTGCAGTGCCCGCGCGAGATTCGGCACGTGATAGCGGTCCGAGCCACCCTCTTGAACAGGATTCAATTTTTCGTCCATCACGCTCCCCGTTTGACATATAAACTACCAGTTGAAATAACGATTGCAAGATTTTTCGCCATTTTCTTCGCCGATGGGCGGCTGGCACGCCGGCTGGCCGGCTGAGGCAGCGATCAAAGAGGTGATCGGCCGGGGGTTCTGCCGCCCTCCCAATGGCCGATTTTTGGCTTGCCGTTGCCGCATCGATCGAGTTTTGCCCATCCCGCCGCCATCAGGCCATGACGTCAGAACAAGCCTTCAGGAACACCCGCTATGAGTCAGCCGGCTGAAATCCTCATTGGATGCGGAGAGTGGGGGTTTCGAGACCTTCCGCTCGAAGAACACTTTGCGATTGCCGCCCGCCTTGGTTTCAAGGTGATGGAGTTCGGTATTGGCGGCGGCCAACCCGGCCGACTGCCAGAGTCGCTTGCGCCGTCGCAGATTGAGGCTTTTGTCGACCTCTGCCACCGGCACCAGATCACGACTCCCTTCTGCTGCCTCGAAAACGACTTCACGCTGCCTGATGCGGCCGCCCACGATCGGATGCTGCAGCGAACGCTCGACCAGATTGAGCTCGCTCAGGAACTCGGAGCAACCCACGTTCGGCTGTTCACTGGATTCACACCAATCGGGGCGATGACTCCAGCGATCTGGAGCCGCATGCTCGCAGCCTTCAACGCGGCCGATGAACTCTGCCAATCACTCGGCCTGGTCATCGCAATCGAGACCCACGGGAAGATCGAAGTGCGGAATGGCGTAGCCCACCACACGCACACCGTCACCACCGACCGTGATGCACTTGCCCGACTCGTCAAATCTTTGCCGAAGACCGTGATGTTCAACTACGACCCCGGCAACCTCAAAGCGGTGGAACCGGATGACCATCGGTATGCCC
>RFVE01000424.1 GCA_009922585.1 Planctomycetia bacterium | reverse complement strand
CTGCCAGGCATGGGACAACAGCGTGACCGCCACCGGCCCGGCCGGCTGGCCACTGCCCAGTGGTGGCATGGCGAGCGAGACAATCCGGGCCAGCACCACGACGCCGGCCACCTTGGGCAGGGTCGAGAGGACCGCTGCATTGCTGGGACTGGTGCCTTCGTAGACATCGGGGGCATAGAAATGCATCGGCACAGCAGCCAGCCGGAAGGCGGCTCCGGCCAGGGCCATGCCCAGTGTCACCGGCAGCAGGACAGCCGCCATGCTGGCGGTGATGGTGCCGACCATCACCGCATCAGCTGCGGCTGCCGGGGCACTGCCGAGAGCCCGCAGTT
Organism: Planctomycetia bacterium; assembly: GCA_009922585.1. Classification (GTDB taxonomy): domain Bacteria; phylum Planctomycetota; class Planctomycetia; order Pirellulales; family UBA1268; genus UBA1268. The sequence goes on along the minus strand of RFVE01000424.1, from coordinate 1,350 downwards.
GACTGCCAATGGCGGGCAGCGAGGTTGAGCCGCCCAGGCCATAGAGGCAGACGACCGAGTAGAGGAACAGCGCAGAGGCCACCAGTGACAGGAAGAAATACTTCAGGCTCGCCTCTTGGCCCGCGGCATCGTTCCGCTTCAGCGCCAGCAGGATGTAGGTCGGAATTGAAACCAGTTCCAGCCCGACAAACAGCAGGACGAGATCGTTGGCCAACCCGACCAGCGCGAGGCCCGCCAGCAGAATCAGAAACGTCCCGGCCTCTTCGCCGGTGCCGTGCCTGCGGCCACCACCGTCGGCCTGAACCGCAGCCCGCCAGTGGTCACCCGCTTGCACCAGCGCCAGCAGCAGGCCGGCTCCATAAGTCAGCAGCCGGACATAGGCTGAAAACCCGTCGAGCGTAACCGGACCAGAGGAGATCACCGCACCATCAGTCGGCTGGCCGCCGGCCAGCAGCAGGGCGATTCCCAGCCCGATCACCGCCACCAGCCAGCCCGACCGCAGTCCCCCGAAGGCAGCAGCTAAATAGGCCACCAGGGCGGCAAGGAACAGCATCACCTCGGGGATGAGCAAGAGCAGGGTTTCAAACGAAGTTGTCATTAGCGAGCGGCTGGAGTGGAGGGGGCGACGGTGGCCAGTTCCTGCACGGAGTCTGGCTGCGGGACAGAGGCTGCCGCCGGTGGCGGGGCATGCGTGATCAGGTCATGCTCCTGATCAGCCCTGGGGACACCGCCCGGGTGCATCTGATTGTTGAAGGCTTCGCTGGAAGCGAGGGAGAGTTTCCGCACGGTCGCCGCCGGCGGGCCGAGGAAGCTGGCTGGGGTCAGGCCAATCCAGAGGACGAACACTGCCAACGGGGCGAGGGCGGTAATTTCGTGCCAGCGGAGATCGAGCGACTCGGCCGATTCAGCATCGGCCTCGTGTGAGGGGGGCAGCCGTGAAGTTCCAAAGAAGACCCGCTCGACCGCCCAGAGCATGTACCACGCCCCCAGCACCACTCCGACGACGCCCATGAGGGCCAGCAGCAGATAGCTCTGCTCAAGCCCGACGTTGACGCCGGTCCAGGCCCGCTGAAAGGAGCCGGCCAGAATCATGAATTCACCGACGAACCCATTCAGCCCCGGCAGGCCGATGCTCGAAAAGGTGAACAGCATGAACATTACGGTCAGCCACGGGGCCTTGGTGGCGACTCCGCCAAGGCTGGCGATCGACCGGGTGTGGAACCGCTCATAGAGCATGCCGACCAACGCGAAGAGGCCCGCCGAGGAGAGGCCGTGGTTGATCAGCTGCAAGTTCGCCCCCTCGATGGCCACCGGCTCAAGGGCGAACAGCCCCATCACGACATAGCCCAT
>RFVE01000423.1 GCA_009922585.1 Planctomycetia bacterium | reverse complement strand
TAGCCCATCATCCCCATGTTGTAGGCACTGACGTTGAACTGCCCGATGTCATCGCCCCAGATGACAAGAATGTTGGGCTGTTTCGTCTCGGCTGCAGAGACCGTGGACAAGGCCATCGGCATCAGCGTGGCCGTCATGACAGCAAAAAGTCGCATCAACGTTCCCCCCAGAAAAATTACAGTGTCGATCGTCAATTGAGTCGCTATGCAGGAGTATAAGAAAACGATGGTCTTCGCGAAGAAAACTGTCGGTCGCTGCCACTGCCGTCAGGTTCGTACGGCCTCGATGAGGTGATAGCCCTTGACAAGTTCCTGCGCCACATTGCTCCAAGTGTCGGGCAGATGCTCGAGGTACCAGCTGGGCTGCTTGGTGACGATCAGTAGGGTACCGCCAGGAGCCAGCGCGATGCGGGCCGACTCGACGAACATTTCGGCTATCCGGAAGTCGGCGTAGTAGGGCGGATTGGCAAGAACAAGATCGTAGCCCCCCGGGTCGGGCACTCTGCCGTCGGCCTCAAGGGCAACGGTGAGATTGGGCAGCTCGTTGTGTACCGCCGCCCGCTTCAGACAGTCGACGGCGCGAGCGGATGAGTCGATGGCATGCACTTCGACTGACGGATGGCGGGCCGCCAGCCCGAGGCTGACGCAGCCAGAACCGCAGCCAAGTTCGAGCACACGGGCGCCTTCGGCCAGATCAACCGCATTGAGCAGGTGCCGAGCGGCTGGGTCGATGCGGCGATGGGCAAAGACCCCGGGCCGGGTGAAGGCAGTCAGCAGACGGTCACGGTCGCGGAAGACGACCTCGCAGCTGAAGTCACGAACCTTTTTTAGCGGCCGGGTCTTCTGCACGAGGTAGCAAACCGTCATCGGCTTGGCTACCTCAGCCGGCCGCACCCGCACCGTCTCGCCGGTGGCGGCAAGTTGTTCCCGCAGCCATCGGTCACGAGGGTTGTCGATCGCGGTGACCAGGTGGCCGCCGATGGCGAGCTGTTCAAATGCCCCCTGCAGGACGTCACGCGTCAGTTCGGCTTCGCCCGATTTGAAAACGGGGATGACCGCGAGATCATAGCCTGCACCGGAACTGACCGGCGGCGGATCGGCAACACAGTGCAACGACAGCGTCGCAGGCCGGTGGGGCACAGCCGATTCGAGCAGCTGCTGCTGATAGCGGTCGTGAAACCAGAGGTTCACCTCGGCAGCCGGACGGGCTTCAGCGAGTGCGACCGCTGCCTGCCCGCGTCCAAGCGTTGTGCAGAGCACCCGCTCACCGGATGTTTCGGCAGCAACCCGGACAGCATGATCTTCAGCGGGTCGGGGCGGCGGGAGGGTTTCAAGAATGGAAGTCATGTCGCCAGCATAACGTCGATAGACGTTGTCGTAGCGGCCAGAATGGCATTGGACGCATACGAAGCTGACAAGCGTGACGAATGTGATCATTCTCGGCCATCAACAATAGGCCTCCCCGTTGTCGCGTTCCTTGTACAACAGCACCGAAACCGCTACATTGAGGTATTCCCTACCACCGGATTCCCTCCATGAAATCTCTTAACTGGCACCGTTGCGCGATCTGTAGCCATATCAACGCCGGCAGACGCACGCCAGATTCCCGATGCGGCCGCTCAAGCTGTAGAGGACTCACCTACATACTCTGTCCGGAATGCCAAAATCCGTTAGTTGGCCGGCAGTTCCGCTGCCCAAAATGCA
>RFVE01000422.1 GCA_009922585.1 Planctomycetia bacterium | reverse complement strand
CGATCGACCACGCTGATGAAGCGGATATGTGGCGACAGCTACGGTGCCCTGAACGCTTCCCCATCCGCCGAGCCGACCCCAGCAGCGCTGCTTGAGACGGCCACCGTTTCTCAGGCGGCCCTGCTGACGCTGGCTACTTCGTCAGACTGACGGGCGGCTACCATCCGCCGTACGAGTTCGGACAACTGAACAGTTGCCGTCCAGCCAAGCCGTTCGGTGGTCTCCGCAACCGAGGCGAGCGGATGGGAGCCATCGTGCGGGCGGACAAACTGTTCATCCTGGACGACATAGTCCTGCCAGTCGAGGCCGACTGACCTGAATGCCGCTGCAACAAAGTCCTGCAGGCGGTGCGATCGACCGGTGGCGAGAATGAAGTCTTCGGGCGTGTCGCGGGTGAGCATCTGTTCCATTGCCACCACATATTCGGGCGCCCAGCCCCAATCCCGCTCCATCGAGAGATCACCCAGCCGCAGTTCCTGCTGGCGGCCCGCGGCAATTTCGCAGGCCCCCGCCACGATTTTCTGGGTCACGAACCGGGCAGGTCGCAGTGGGCTTTCGTGATTGAACAGCACTCCGGTGCAAGCGAACAGGCCATGCTCGCGGCGATACTGCTGGACGATGCGAAAGGCGGTCGTCTTGGCCACGGCGTAGGGGTTCTGCGGATCGAGCGTTGATTCGCAGGTGACAGGGGTGGTCTGGCGCGTCCCAAAGATTTCACTACTACCAGCAACGAACAGCCGGGGTGGAACTGCGGCGGTGCGAATCGCCTCAAGGAGGTGGAGCGTCGAGGTAGCGATACTTTCAAACGTCTCGGCTGGTTTGTCGAAAGACACGGCTACAGACGACTGACCAGCCAGGTGGTAGATGACATCGGGTCGTTCGCGTTCGATCAGGTTCACGAGCAGCTCGGCTTCGGCGAGAGAAGCCGGCTCGATCACAACCTGCTGGTCGATCCCCAACTGCCGAAGGCCACCGAGTCGCGCTGGTGTAGCGTCTCGGCTGGTGCCGACTACCCGATAGCCGAGGCCCAGCAGATGGGCGGCCAGGTAACAGCCGTCCTGGCCGGTGATGCCGCAGATCAGGGCGGTACGATGCTGGTCGGAAGGCGGGCTCATCCGGGGACAGTAGCAACCGATGCCATGCTGGCGAAATGGCGATTACGTGGCGGGAAAAGGACCGCAGGGCACTCACAAGCCTGCGGCCTGCTCCAGGAACCAACGGGCCGTCGCCGCCAGGCCTGCGTCCAGAACAGTCGTGGGCCGCCAGGCAAGCACCTCGGCGGCCCGGTCGGCGGCGACAAGGTTTGAGCGGAGGTCACCTGCCCGGGCCGGGCCGTGCTCGGGCGGTGGGAGTGCCGCTGGCCGGCCGGCAGCCGCCAGCAACGCGGTCATCTTCTGCCGCACCAGTTCCTCGAGCTGATTGACATCGGTGCCGATGCCGGTGCCGATGTTCAGGCTGACCAGTTGGCCCGGCGGCACTGCGGTGTCGCCGAGGGTGAGGGCCGCCAGATTGGCGGCGGCGACATCGGGGCCGTAGACATAGTCCCGCACGTAGCGGCCGTCACCGTTGATCCGGGCCGCCTCACCGGCAAGTAGTTTCTTGCAAAAGATGGCAACGACACCCGCCTCGCCATGCGGGTTCTGCCGGGGCCCGTAGACGTTGGAGTACCGCAGGGCGACGGCAGCGAGGCCGTGCTCCCGGGC
>RFVE01000421.1 GCA_009922585.1 Planctomycetia bacterium | reverse complement strand
ATGGGCTGCCACATGTCGCACGGTGGGATCGGGATCGACGAGGCCACGTCGCGCCGCTGCCCGAGATGCATCGTCATCAAAGCGAGCAAGCGTCCAGAGGGCGGCCTGGCGGGCATCGCAGTTGGCCAATGAGAGTAGCGATGCGATCGGATCGATGGCCGCAGGTCCAAGCAGGGCCAGGCGTTCGGTTGCCTGCTTCACCACGGCGGGTCGAGGGTCAGCCAGCAGCTGCGCCAGGCTCTCGGCATCGAGCGTCGACCATTCGATGCGGCGGCCACGGTGATCGGTGGCGTCGGTCACATTGGCGGGGTTCGCCCGTCGGATGCGATAGATTCCGCCGAGGACTGTCGGCTTCTCGAACTGGGACGTGGGACAGCAGAGCTTGTACCAGCCGCCAGTATCCACGATGACGAGCGACCCATCGGCATCCTCAATCACGTCGGTGGGATGGAAGTCGGCGGAGTCAGCGGTGAGAAACGGCTCGTTGCGGGTCGCAAAGCTCGCGGCCTCGGGCGAGAGAGTGTGCCGTGACACGCCCCGCAGATTGAAGCTGCACACAAAGGCATTGTCGCGAAACTCTTCGCCCAGGCCGTAACCGGAGTGAACATGCAGGCCGCAGGCCGCAGCTGCGGACAGATGCACGAGCACCGGCATCAGATCACCCGTGCGGGCGTGCCCGGCGAGCACGCCATGCTCTTTGCCATACACACCGCCATAAATGGCATGCACCACGCCATCCCGTCGACCGTCGGCGGGCCGCTGGAGAAAGGTCGCCGAGAGCAGCCGCTCGCCCGCGCTTGTGAAGGCCACGTCGACGGGATTGTCCATGCCGCCCGTCAGCACCACCTCCAGATCGCCGCCATCGGGACGGGCCCGGAAGATGTGGGACGCACGGCTTGTCCAGCCGGGCTGGCCGATGAGGTCGTGGGTCTGCTCGGCGAACGCACCTTTCGTGAAATAGAACCGACCATCGCGGCCAAGGGCCGGCCCATGGAGATCGTTGCCGCAGCCTGTCAGCGTCTTGCCGTCATGCCACACCGTCCGTTCATCGGCGACGCCATCACCGTCGGTGTCGGTGAGCCGCAGAATCTCCGGTGCCGCGGAGACGTAGAGCGACCCCTGATGCCAGAGCGTGCCCTGCAGCATCATGAGCCTGTCGGCGAAGACGGTGCGGCGGTCAAAGATGCCATCACCGTCAGAGTCTTCCAGCCGCAGGATGCGGTGCGATGCTGACGGGCCGCTCCACCAGCGGCGGGGCCGCGATCCGCTCGATGAGAAAGCCGTCGGGCACCGTCATGGGCAGGCCGTCGAAATCAAACGTGGCCGCCACCGTGGCGTGCAGCGATCCAAGTGCGGCAACGGCCCCGAGGAACAGTTGGCAACACTGTCCCCTGCTGGCACCGTGCAAGAACCTGCGAGTCATTGCCGCTGCAGCTCCATGGTTATTGATTGTCGCTTCGACGCACTCCCTTAGTCTATCGAGTGGCAAGCCACGAGCCTCAGCTGCCTTCGGCTTCTCCCGGTCACCGAAGCCGGGCCACCTGGGCGGCTTGCCTGCGGTGGGCCGCCGCCACTTTTGTGACCGAAATAGAAAAACCCGGTAAGGCCAGCGGCCCTACCGGGTTTTTGCGTTTGCTCTTTCTTCGCATCTACCGCCGCCAGCCGCGGAATGGTTCGTAAATTCGCACCTGCAGCAGCAATTCGCTGGCT
>RFVE01000043.1 GCA_009922585.1 Planctomycetia bacterium | reverse complement strand
TGCTCAGCCCAGGCGACTCTCCTCACCGGCCTGCTGCCGCGGGACCACGGCATTGTCGGGAACGGCTGGTATTTCCGTGACCTTGCTGAGGTCATGTTTTGGAAGCAGTCCAATCGACTCGTGCGGGGGAGCCGGATTTACGATCTGGCTCGGGAGCGGGCTCCAACCTACTCCGTCGCCAAAATGTTCTGGTGGTACAACATGTACGCCGACGTGAACTTCTCCGTGACCCCGCGGCCCTCGTACCCAGCTGACGGCCGCAAGCTGTTCGACTCCTACAGCGAACCTGCCGATCTGAAGGACGAGTTCCAGCAGCAACTGGGCTGATTGCCGCAGCCCGGCGGCAGGGGGCGGATGTGGTAGTGCTATCAGAGTACGGCATCACCGCGGTGGACCGGCCGATCCACATCAACCGGCTCCTCCGCGAGCACGGGTACCTCTCGGTCCGCCGAGAGATAACGGGCTGGGAGACGCTGGACTGTGGCGCCTCGCGGGCTTTCGCGGTGGCCGACCATCAATTGGCACACATTTATGTGCAGCGGCCCGATGACGTACAGGCGGTGGCAGGCATGCTGCGGCGATGCGAAGGAATCGAACAGGTTCTCAGCCGCGAGGATCAGGCTGCTTTCGGCATCGATCACGAACGGGCCGGTGATCTGGTAGTGGTGGCCGACCGGCACAGCTGGTTCACCTACTACTTCTGGCTGGACGATGCCCTCGCCCCTGACTACGCCCGCACGGTCGACATTCACCGCAAGCCGGGCTACGACCCGGTTGAACTCTTCCTTGACCCAGCGCTTCGGCCGTGGCAGCCACGGCAGGCTGCCCGACCCGGGCCGAGAAGCAACGGACGGGCCCGTCTTCATCTGCTCATCGCGTGCCATTGAGGCTGATGACTGGCCAATGACAGCGGTCCGCGACCGGCTGCTGACGCTGCAATTCGGCGTCGATCCTCGCAAATAGCCGAATAGTGCAAGTTCCCCGCAGGCCCCAGCATTGGTGTTCACCCGACCGCGATGCTAGCCTTACAAGGTGGTGGCTGCCGTTGGCCTCACCTGTCCCTGTGCTTCTGGAAAAAGCGTCGATGAACTGCCTGTCCCGGATGTTTGCTCGTTTTCCTTCCATGCTTTCGGCAGCACTCTGCGGGGCCGTGCTGGGGGCGATGTTGACCAGCCCGACGCTAGCCCGGGCTGACGACGAAAGTTCGAAGAAAGAGTCGGCGGATCCCTTCAGCAAGCTGACGGCAGACGCCAAGCGACATGACGGCCTGCTGCCGCTGTACCGAAAAGAAGACAAGCTCTACGCCGAAATTCCCCAACGGCTGATCGACAAAGAATTCTTCGTCACCATTTCAATTGCCCGGGGCATCGGCGACCGGTTTCTGCTGGGCGGCCTCAGCTGGGGCGATGGCGATGACTGGGTCTGGGCCTTTCACAAGGTAGACGACAAGCTGCAAGTCACTCGCAAAAACGTCCGCTTCTTCGCCGAGCGGGGCAGCCCCGAAGCGGCCGCGGTCACCAACGCCTTTACCGACAGCATCCTTTACAGCGTGCCGATTCTCGCCAAGACACCCGCTGGCGGCCACCTGATCGACCTTGAGAAAATCTTCTTCGCCGACCTGCCCAAGATCTCGAATCAGCTCTCGGGATTTTCGTTCGCCAAGGATCGCTCCACCTGGGCCAGCGCCAAGGCCTTTGAAGATAATGTCGAAATCGAGGTGGCTGCGACCTACGCCTCCAGCGGCAAGACAGATCTCGACACGGTACCCGACTCACGGGCCGCCACGCTCACCATTCACTACTCTCTCAGCTTGCTGCCACAGAACAACTATCACCCTCGGCTGGCCGACCCGCGGGTCGGCTACTTTGTCACAGCCCTGAAAGACTTTTCCCAAGGTGTCGATGACGATCGCTTCGTGCGGTACATCAACCGCTGGCAGCTCGAGAAGGCCGACCCGAAGGCAAAGGTCTCGCCACCCAAAAAGCCGATTGTCTTCTGGATTGAAAAGACCGTCCCCTACCGCTATCGGCAGCCAATTAGGGAGGGCATTGAGGCTTGGAATGCTGCTTTTGAAGAGGCTGGATTCGCCTCGGCAATCGAGGTTCGGCAGCAGCCGGACAAGACCGACTGGGATCCGGAAGATGTCAACTACAACACCTTCCGCTGGATCACTTCAGGCCGCAGCTTTGCCATGGGACCGAGCCGGGTGAACCCCCGGACCGGCCAGATCCTCGACGCCGACATCATCTTTGACGCCGACTTCGTGAAGCACTGGCAGACCGAGTTCGAGACCTTCACGCCAGAAAGCATCGCCTGGCTGACCGGCGGCCTCGACCCGACCGGCGTGCGGGGCATCAACCGGCAGGCTGCCGGTTGCGGCTGCGGCCACTGCAGCCTGTTCGCGGGCCATAGCTACCAGACTGCCCTGGGCGTGACCGCTCTGGCCGCTACCGCTACGCCAGCCGTTTCCGAGCAGGAAAAGGAAAAGCTGGTTCGCCAAGGGCTCAAGCTGGTTGCCATGCATGAACTTGGCCATACCCTGGGACTCCGGCATAACTTCAAGGGCAGCAGCCTGGCCTCACTGGCTGACATCAATGCCGCCGACGCCGGCAAGCGGAAGCCTGCTTCGACCAGCGTGATGGACTACATTCCCGTCAATATCGTGCCCAAGGGGCAGCCCCAGGCCGCCTACTATCAGACGCAACTGGGTGTCTATGACCGCTGGGCGATTGAATACGGCTACACACCGCTGCCCGGCAGTCGTCCCGAGGATGAAAAGGAGGGGCTTGAGAAGATTGCCTCCCGAAGTGGCGAGCCGCTGCTGGCCTTTGCCACCGACGAAGACACCGAGTCGGGCGACCCCGATCCATTCTCCAATCGCTATGACCTCGGAAACGACCCGGTGGCCTTCGCCAAGCAGCGGGCAGCACTGGTCCAGGAAGTGATTCCCCAGCTGGTCGAGCGGTTTACGGCGGACGACGCTGGCTACGAGCGGGTGCGGCAGGCATTCGGCGTGCTGCTGGCCGCCCACGGCCAGGCGGCCTTCATCGCTTCCCGGCTGATTGGTGGCCTCCACGGCTCGCGGAGTCATCGGGATGACCCTGGGGCTCCGCCGCCATTCACAGTGGTCGAGGCCAAGCAACAGCGAGCAGCCCTCGATCTGCTGTCCGAGCAGGTCTTTAGTGACAAGCCTTTCAGCTTTCCACCCGAGTTCTACAACCAGCTGGTATCGACCCGCTGGCTGCACTGGGGGGCCAAGCCGGTCGACCGAGAGGACTATCCGGTGCATGAGGTGGTGCTGCTCTGGCAGCAGCGGGTACTCGACCAGTTGCTCAATGCCCGCACACTTACGCGGCTGGCCGACAGCGAACTGAAGCTGCCGGCTGATGAAGATGCCTTTACCGTGGCCGAGCTGCTCGACCGGCTCACCCAGGCGGTGTTTGCCGAAGCGGCGGATCTGGCTGACGGCAGCTACACCGCGCGAAAACCAGCCATTTCCAGCCTCCGCCGCAACCTCCAACGGGCAGTACTTGAGGAGTTGGGCAGCCTGGCACTCGGCCGGTCAGGGCATTCTTTGAAAATCACCTCCAGCCCGCACGGCACCTCGATCAGCCATGCTGGCAGCCCGCCGCCGGACGCTCGGGCATTGGCGGCGCTGCAGTTGCGGCGGCTGGCCCGCCGAATCGACAAGTTGCTCAAGCGGGCAGATGCCGATGAGGCGAAGATCACGCTGGACGACCCCAGCCGGGCCCACTTGGAGGACCTCGCGGCTCGGATTGAAGCGATACTCGACGCCGACGTGGTGACCACACAGCCCTAGCGGTCTTTGGAAAAAGTCATTTCTAGGACTGGTGTTCTATATGGATGCTGTGTCGGTTTTGGGGTACTGGAGAACCGTGAGACCCAGGCCGCATGTCTAGGGATCGTATTCGGTGGCCCTCAGCTTGTGGTTTTTGATAATCCGCTGGGTGAAACGAAACTCCGGGAAGCCCTAGGGCGCAAGGCGAGGGAATGGGTTTCTGGTTTAAAAAACGCAGTTTTCCTCAGCTTGCGTTTCGGGCATCAAAGCAAGGGGCTTCAAGTTCGTGCCTGCGTAACGTGCAGCGGGGCCGCAGCCAGTTCATCTCGACGGGGTGATCTGGGGGACGCTATGGTGGTAGCTTTCAGGCGAAATCCCTTCACCCACGAAGCTCAATGCCCCAGCCACTCCAGATCCTGCTGATCTCACCCGATTTGATGTCGACCAGCAAGCTGGCGGGCCTGACCCGGCAGGCTGAAGGCCTGTTGGAGACGCTCCGCAGTCTCGAGGACACACCCCGGGGTAGCCACTATGACGTCGTGCTACTCGACGTGCAGGCCTTCGCCGATGACCCAGCGGTGCTTGTAGCCCGGGTGCTTGGCCTGCTCGACGGCCTGCCAGAGAAAAAGCCACCTGCGCGGCTGATCGCCTTCGGCCCGCATGTGCACAAGCAGCGGCTGGACGAGGCAGTGGCCGCAGGAGTGGACGAAGCTGTCAGCCGCGGTGAACTCTTCGGCGGCTTCCCGTCGTTGATCCGCCGCTGGACCGAGCTGCCAGCGGAGAGCTGACATCACGTTGAGTCTCCCGGCGGCTCGTCAAGAACGATCTCATCCAGTTCGGTGGCATCCACATCCTGCCGCAGCAGCAGATAGATGGCAGGGGCAATCGCCCAGAAATAGCCCCAGCCGAAGGCCGCGAGAATGGCCCGCAATCCATCGGTCCAGAACTGCAAAGCCTGAATGCCCCAGCGAGGATCAGCCGCCCCCCGAACCACAGCCCCGATCACATCAGCCGTACGGTCATGGCCCATGCCAAAACTTGTCGCCCAGAGGGCGAAGGTGAGTGTGGTGTCTGCAAAGAGGGCCGCCGCAAAAAAAGCGAGCACGGCAACACCACAGCTGATCAAACTATAAAACGCAAAGTGGATCGGCCGCTGATAGAGATAGGAAAAAGCGGTCGAAATTGCCTGCGGCGGCCAGCCCAACTGCAAGGATGGCCAGTACCACCGCACCGAGCAGCACCAGCGGCCAGATCGCTCCTGCCACGGCAAGCCCCCAATCGAGCCGCATCAGCAGACCGAGCAACGCTCCCGGTACCGAGAGTGCCGCCAGACCAAGAAAGACGAACGCCGCAGCGTTGAAAGAGGCCAGCCACTTCTGACTGCCGTATCGAACCGCCTGCAGCAGCCCCGGCAACTCCTCATCGACCAGTCTGAGGGCGACATGCCGCGTGATTGCCGTGGCGACAATCGACCAGACCAGCAGAAACCAGACCACCCGGGCCAGGCTGCCAAGGAATGCCGGCGTGGTTGCCAGCGGATTCCAAGGGGTACTCAGCAGCACCAAAAGTTCCGCCACTGGGGACGGGGTGGCCTCGACCCAGGCAAAGGCCATTGGTAGGGCGACGCGGCTCGGAGTGGGCAGTTGGCCAGTGACGGCCGCTCCACAACTGCCGCAGGGGACAGAAGCAGACGGATTGGTCGCCAGTTTTGCCGTCACCGTCGGCAGGCCGACGGCATCAGCCAATGAAAAACCAGCCCAGGTCGCCATCGACCCAAAGGTCGCCAACGCCAGAACTGTCGGCGCAAATGCCATGCCGGCAGCCTTGAAGAGAATCCACCAGGAAAAGGCGTCGCTCCAGACTACCTCATGAACAACACGACCGGCAGGGGAGGGAGAGGGTGCGTCTGGCATATGTGCAAACAGTCAGTGACAGGGTCGAAAAAAAGATACCGAATAAGCGAACAATCGTATCGTCTGTTCACCACAAAGGACACGAAGATCAAAACTGGAAGCCGGCAACCTCTCGGCAAGTGACTGCGAGAAATCACCGCGGGGGCCTTCCCGAGTCCTTCGTGCGGTTCGTATCTTCGTGGTGAACGATCAATCAACTACGGAACCGTCGACGCCGAAAAATACCAGACCAGCAGTTTCAGGAAAGACTACCGAGCCGGCCTTGGTCACTGCGAGACCAGCGTCTCGTCAAACCCCTCAGCGAGTTCGTCGTCATCCTCAACCCGTCCGACATGCGGGACGGTGTATGACTCCTCAAGCCAGCGGCCAAGGTCGATGGTCTTACAGCGATCGCTACAGAATGGTGCGGTGGGAGTAGCCGGTCGTTCGGCAGTCGACCGTAAAAACACTTGGGCGTCGCAAACTGGGCAGCGTGGCATCGTTTTCCTCCTTGTTGAAAACGGAACAGGCGTCTCCCTTTGACCAGAATATAACAGGAACTGCTTGTTTTGTCTCCACGGTCAAGCTGTCAGCTCTCGGACGAACTACCCGACTTTTTCTCGCCGGAACCGCCACCTTCTTTCTTACCACCCTCCGATTTAGCACTCGGTGGCTTATCGGCCGCAGCCGCTTTTTTGTAGGAATCACTGCGATAGTCGGTCTGATAGAAGCCAGAACCCTTGAACATGATGGCCCCCCCGGTGCCGATCAGTCGCCTGAGCTTTCGCTTCTTGCATTCCGGGCAGGTTTTCTTGGCCGAATCGGTCATTGACTGAAACAGCTCAAAGGAATGGCCGCAGCCATCGCAGACGTAATCATAAGTTGGCATCGTTGTGGTGCCTTGTGACGTGTGAACCTTCGCCTCCACCCCCACGCGGCACGCTGCCGCAGGGCAATGCTTTTCTCTGTCGCTGTTCTATTCGGCGGCGGCCACGATCACCTGGGCCGGCCGTACCACCCGGTCATGCAACACGTAACCCTTGCTGGCCACACCGACCACTGAACCAGGGGCAGCGTCACCGGCCGGTTGCTGGGCGATCGCCTCGTGTACCGCCGGATCGAAGGCCGCTGCCTCGGTCGCGATGGTCTTACAACCGTGGCTCTCCAGGAGTTTTTCAATTTGCTGGGCGGTCATCCGAAAGCCCGCCCGCAGGCTTTCAACATCTGCCGTCTTCTCACTGGCTTCAATCGCCCGTTCAATGTTGTCGAGCACCGGGAGGATGTCCCGTAGCAGATTGATTTCACCGTACCGCAGCAAATCCTGTAGCTCCCGCTGGCCACGCTTGCGGACGTTTTCTACTTCAGCCTGTGCCCGCAATAATCGCTCCTCCGCCTCCTGCAGGCGGGCCTGGACCGAATCTCCTGCGGCGTCCTGCTCCGCTGAGTCAAGTGGCAGGTCGTGCACCTCTGGTGCACGGTCGGCATTCTGGTTGTGTTCACGCGGCTCGTTCATACATTGCTCCTTCACTGGACTGTCCGGACACGCATTCGGTTATGCCGCCATTCCCAAAACTGGCCTCGTCCGGTTCAGGCCGATTCTTCCGATTCCTGGTCTTTATCGGGCTCAGCTGTGAAATAGTCTGCCAGACGGCTGAAAAAGCTCGAACGTTTCGGGCTCACCTCAGCCTGCTCTTCCTCGGCCAGTTCCCGTAGCAGCTCTTCTGCCCGGGCTGAGAGTTTTCTCGGCACTTCAACATGCACATGCACATTGAGATCACCGACACCGCGGCCGCGAACATCGGGCATTCCGAGCCCGCGCACCCTGATGACATCACCGGGCTGGGTGCCGCGAGGAATCTGGAGCGGCTTGGGACCATCCAGAGTAGGAGCCTCAATCGTCGTGCCGAGGGCGCACTGGCTGAAGGTAAGCGGCACCTCACAGTGCAACTCATGCCCCTCCCGCCGCAGGAATGGATGATCCTCGATCTCAATCACGCAGTAGCAGTCACCAGGGGGGCCACCGTTGCCACCCGGTTCGCCCTCACCGGCCAGCCGTACCCGCACATCGCTGTCGACACCGGCAGGAATGGTCACCCGCCGGTCGACCGCCACCTCGGTCAGGCCCTGGCCCGCGCAATCCGGACATTTCTCTCGGACAATTCGGCCGGCGCCGCGGCAGGCCGGGCAGGTGGTCTGGAGCCGAAAAACGCCGGCCGCCTGAACAACCTGACCTTGCCCGCCGCAGTAGTCGCATGCCTGTGGAGTGGTGCCCGGCTTGGCACCACTGCCGTTACACGAACTGCACTCCTCGTGGCGGCTAAACCGAACTGTTTTGGTGGTGCCGCGGGCCGCCTCAAGCAGCGTCAGCCGGGTCGTACAAAACACATCTCGACCCTTGCGGGCACGGCTGGCCCGACCACGGCCGCCGAAAACGCTTCCGCCGAACAAATCGCCGAAGGCTTCAAAGATGTCAGATATGTCATTGAATTCGTGCTGGCCACCGCCTCCTTGCAGGCCAGCATGGCCATAGCGGTCATAGCGGGCCCGCAAATTTTCGTCCGAAAGCACCTCGAACGCCCGGGCAGCCTCCTTGAACCGCCCGGCGGCTTCGTCATCTCCGGGATTCTTATCCGGGTGAAAGCGGATGGCGAGTTTTCGATAAGCCTCGGTGATCTCACCCGTGCTCGACCGTCGCTCGACCCCAAGCACTTCATAGTAGCAACGCTGGTCAACCATGAGGTCACTCCCCGCAGGCCCCGGAGGGACGTGGATAGCACTGCCACGTCTGCCGATGAGACCAACTCGCTCCGACAGTGACTGCCCCACAAACGCTGACCGCCGACGGGTTGCCTCTGCTTGGCACCGCCGGCGGACAGGTTGGATACATCATGGCCATGTTGCCCGTTTACTCAGCGAACGGAACCTTCAATCCGCTGCTTTTTGGCGTCTTCCTTATCAAGGTTTGTCACCAGCGCCTCAGTCGTAAGAAGCAATCCGGAGATACTCGCGGCATTGGTCAGGGCCACCCGCACAACCTTGACAGGATCGATGATGCCAGCCTTGACCATGTCGACGTACTCGCCTTTGTTGGCGTCGTAGCCGGTCTGGGTGTCCTTCTGAGAGACTTCATCGGCAACAACGCCACCATCGATGCCGGCGTTCTCGGCAATCTGCCGCAGCGGTGCTTCAAGGGCGTTCAGCACAATGTCGACGCCAATCTTCTCATCACCCTTGGCCTGGGACCGAGCCTTTTCGACCGCCTCGCGGCAGCGAACCAGGGCTACGCCACCACCGGGCACGATGCCCTCCTCAACGGCGGCCCGAGTTGCGTGCAAGGCATCCTCAACGCGAGCTTTCTTTTGCTTCATTTCCGCTTCGGTGCCCGCACCGACGGAAACAATCGCCACGCCACCGGTCAACTTTGCCAGACGCTCTTGCAGCTTTTCGCGGTCGTACTCGCTTTCCGTGGCAGCCAGCTGATTCCGAATTTGCTGGACGCGGGCCTGCACATCGGCGGGCTTGCCAGCGCCTTCGACAATCGTCGTCTCGCTCTTGTCGATGGTCACCGTCTTGGCCTTGCCCAAGTGTGAAAGCTCTACATTCTCAAGCTTGATGCCGAGGTCTTCGCTGATCAGCGTTCCGCCGGTCAGGGTCGCAATGTCACCCAGCATTGCCTTGCGGCGGTCACCGAATCCGGGGGCCTTGGCAGCGGCAATATTCAGCACTCCACGAAGTTTGTTCACAACCAAGGCCGTCAGAGCATCGCCGTCGATGTCTTCGGCGATGATCAGCAGGGGCTTACCTGACTGGGCCACCTTTTCCAACAGCGGCACCAAGTCCCGAAGGCTCGAGATCTTCTTCTCATGAATGAGGATCAGGGCGTCCTCAAGTTCGCAGAGCATCTCGGCAGGCTTGTTGATGAAATACGGCGAAATGTAGCCCTTGTCGAACTGCATGCCATCCACGAACCGCACCGCAGTCTCAGTGGTCTTACCCTCTTCGACGGTGATCACGCCGTCCTTGCCAACCTTCTGCAGTGCCTCGGCCAGTAGGTCGCCGATGAAGCGGTCATTGTTCGCGCTGATCGCACCAACCTGAGCAACCTCTTCCGGACGACTCACCTGCCGGGAGATCTCCATCAGGTACTGCACCGCCGCCGCAACGGCTTTCTCAATACCCCGTCGCACAGCAGTCGGATTGCTGCCGGCAACAACGTTGCGAATACCTTCGCGAAAGATCGCCCGGGCGAGCACGGTCGCGGTGGTCGTTCCGTCACCGGCCAAATCAGAAGTCTTCGATGCCACCTCGTTGACGAGTTTGGCGCCCATGTTCTCAAAGGCATCCTCGAGATCAACTTCCTTACTGACAGTGACGCCGTCCTTGGTGACCGTCGGGCCACCGAAGGACTTGTCGATGATCACGTTGCGGCCCGTGGGTCCCATGGTGACCGCAACGGCGTTGGCCAATTTTTCGACACCCTTTAAAAGTTTGCCGCGGGCGTTGTCATCGAACAGCAATTGCTTGGGCACGACTTGTCTCTCCTAAAAGTCAAACGACCTGATGGGGTTTTGTAAGGTTCCGGGGATCACACCGACCGAAAGGACGGATTCACTACTTCATCACCTTCGCCAGAATGTCGGTCTCCCGCAAAATCTTCACATCGTGGCCGTCCACCTCGATGTCACTGCCGGAGTACTTGCCGTAAATCACCTCGTCACCAATCGATACCGACAGCGAGGCTCGCTGGCCATTCTCCAGCAGACGGCCCGGTCCGAGGGCAACCACGTGGCCCCGCTGGGGCTTTTCCTGGGCCGAGTCAGGCAACACGATACCGCCAGCCGTTCGCTCCTCGGCTTCGACGGGCTCGACCACTACGCGGTCGTCCAACGGGTGAATCTTCAGGTTCTTCGCAGCCATTCGTCTCTTGCTCCAAAAGGTGGGGTCAATCAATTGCTTCATCATGCGACGGCTGGCGACCACACAGCCGCGCCGCCAGCCCCGGGGAAACATGCCCCGGGAAAGTGATCACATCATGCCAGGCATGCCGCCCATGCCGCCCATGCCCGGCATGCCACCGCCCATACCACCCATGCCACCCATACCACCCATGCCATGGTCATGGCCTTCAGGGGCTGGCTCCTCTTCCTGAGGAATCTCGGTGATAAGTGAGTCAGTGGTTAGCAGCAGTGCCGCCACACTGGCAGCGTTTTGCAGGGCGGTGCGAACCACCTTGGCGGGGTCAATGACGCCCGCACTGACGAGGTCACAATACTCGCCCTTGTCGGCGTCATAGCCGTCGTTCTTGCCCTTCAGCTGCCGCACCCGGTTGACGACCACTGAGCCGTCAAGACCGGCGTTATGCGCGATCGCCTCGAGCGGATAATGGAGGGCGTTTTTGACGATTGTCGCTCCGTGTTTTTCATCACCCTTCAAGTCGAGCTTTTCAATCGCCTTCTCGCCGCGAAGCAGAGCAACACCGCCTCCCGGGACGACCCCTTCGGCAAGGGCTGCCTGGGTGGCAGCTTTCGCATCTTCAATCAACGCCTTCCGCTCTTTCATCTCGGTCTCGGTTGCTGCACCGACGTTGATTTCAGCGACTCCACCGGCAATCTTCGCCAGCCGCTCCTGCAGCTTTTCGCGGTCATAGTCACTGGTGGTGTTCTCAATTTCAGCACGGATCTGAGCAGCCCGGCCATCGATCGCCTGCTTGGTACCCGCACCACTCACGATCGTGGTATTTTCGGCAGCGATGATTACCTTTTTGGCCCGACCAAGGTCGCTGAGCTTCACGGCATCAAGCGCGATGCCAAGGTCCTTGAAGATCGCCTGACCACCAGTCAGGACGGCAATGTCTCCGAGCATTGCCTTTCGTCGGTCGCCATAGCCGGGCGCCTTCACGGCAACGGCCTGCACGATCCCACGAAGCTTATTGACGACGAGGGTCGCAAGAGCCTCACCATCAACGTCCTCGGCGATGATGAGCAGCGGCTTACCGGCCTTGCTGATCGCCTCGAGCAGCGGCACCAGATTCTTTGCACTCGAAATCTTTTCCTCAAAAACGAGGATATAAGGATTCTCAAGCTCACAAAGTTGTGCGTCGGCATCAGTGACGAAGTGCGGCGACAGGTAACCACGGTCAAACTGCATACCCTCGACCACATCGACGAAGGTCTCCGACTGCTTACCTTCTTCAACGGTGATGACCCCGTCCTTGCCAACCTTGAGGAAGGCCTCGGACAAGACATTGCCGATGGTCGGGTCATTGTTGCCGGCAATGGTCGCAATCTGGATCAGTTCCTTCTTGCTTTTCTCATTGATCGGCGTTGCCAGGGCCAGAACCGATTGCGAAACCGCCTCAACTGCCTTGTGGATACCGCGGCTGAGGGCCATGGCATCGGCACCAGCGGCGATCATTTTCAGCCCCTCGCGGAAGATCGCCTCGGACAGCACCGTTGCCGTGGTGGTGCCGTCACCTGCCACATCATTGGTCTTGCTGGCAGCTTCCTTGACCAGTTGGGCACCGAGGTTCTCGTAAGAATCTTCGAGTTCGATGTCTTCAGCGACGGTGACGCCATCTTTGGTCACCTTGGGTGACCCCCAACCCTTGTCGAGCACCGCGTTGCGGCCCCGGGGACCGAGCGTGCTTTTGACGGCCCGGGCGAGTTTGGAAACACCTGCCAACAGCGGCTGGCGAGCCTCATCCTCGAAGACCATTTGCTTTGCCACAAGAAGCTCCTTCAAAAGGCGTGTTGAGCGGACCTCGCGTTCATGTTCCGGCTGGATCTGGCAGGCCGGATGTTCGATGCGAGCTAGGGATGCAACCTCCGTGCCGGAAACGACCGCCGCCCAGAAAATTCTGCTGAATTGCAAAAAACCGGGACAACGGGCCATGTTGCGGCCTCATTCAACAGTCGCTGGCTATCTGCCAACTCGACCATGTGCCGTTTTGGCAGGAGATGGCAAAGTTCTAGCTAGCGACTGCGAGGCGCCCAGTCGATGTCGCCCTCCAGGCCCCGGCAGAAGGCTGCCAATAGGTCGGCCGTCCGGTCGGCATCTTCAAGTGAAATCGTTTCCACCGCCGAGTGCATATACCGGTTGGCAACGCTGACGAGGCCGGTTGCCACGCCGTCGCGGCTGACCTGCAATGCATTGGCATCGGTCGGCGTTGCCCGGCCAAAAGCCGACAGTTGAATCGGAATGGCATGGGACTCGCCGGCCTGCAACAGCCGCTCAACCACCTGCGGGTGCATGTTGGGGCCCCGGTAGACCACCGGTCCACCACCGAGTTTGATGTCGCCCTCAGTTTTTTTATCGATTGTCGGGCAGTCCGTGGCGTGGGTGACATCAACCGCGATGGCGACGTGCGGGTCGACCCGGTGGCAGCTGGTCTTTGCACCCCGCAGGCCAATTTCTTCCTGGACTGTCGAGGCCACCGAGAGGGAGCAGGACAGCGGGCCAGCCGCCACAGCCCGCCGGAACGCCTCCAGCACTACCCAGAGGCCGATCTTGTCGTCCATGGCGACCGAAGCTGCCAGGCCGTTGCGGAGCGGCTGGTACTTCAATTCAAAGGTGACCGCGTCGCCAATCCGAACCAGGCTCTCCGCGTCGGCTTTGTCCTTCGCCCCAATGTCGATCCAGAGATCCTTCATTTTTGGGACCGTTTTCCGCTCCTCGTCAGTGAGCAGATGAATCGGTTTGCGGCTCATCACCCCCGGCAGACCGCCACTGCCGGTCCAGATCACCACCCGGGCACCGATCAGCTGCATTGGGTCCCAACCGCCAATCGGCTGCACTGAGATGTAACCGTCGGCATCAATGTGCTGCACGATGAGGCCGATCTGGTCGCAGTGGCCGGCAAGAAACATCCGGGTTTTCCCCGCCGGATTCGCCGTGCCGATGACATTCCCATGAGCGTCTGTCTCGATCGTCTCAGCGCAGCCAGCAAGGTATTCACGCACCAGATCCTGCACCGGCTCCTCATAGCCCGACGGGCTCGGTGTTTCGAGAATCTTCACGAGAAAATCATGAGCAGCGGTATCCACGGGCGACTCCGTTGGTGAGTGAGGAAATTGGGACGCGACGGCATCAGGATACCAGACGTCGTTCACGTCGGGCGGCGGACCAGTTCCCGCCGTCCGTCAGACGCATCGCTTCCGACGACCCGGCCGGCTGAGTAGGATCAAGACTTGACGTCGCGGCAGCCTCGAGGGAATGCGGAGCGGGCAATGAGTGAACCAGTTCGGGTTGGTGTGGTCGGTATGGGAACTGTCGGATCGGGGGTGGTCCGGGTACTCGACCGGTCAGCCGACCACATCCAGCGGCAGGCCGGACGCCCAATCATTGTTGAGCAGGTGGTCGTCCGCGATGCCGGCAAGCAGCGGGATGTCGCGGTTCCCGGTAACCGCATCTCGACCGATCTTGCCGCCGTCGCCGACGATCCCGCGATTGCAGTGGCGGCAATGCTGGTCGGTGGTCTTGAGCCCGCCCGCTCCATGACCATCGAGCTACTCCGCAAGGGCAAGGATGTGGTCACCGCGAACAAGGCCCTGCTGGCTGAGCATGGCCCGGAACTTTTCGCCGTCGCCCGTGAGGCGGGCCGATCAATTGCCTTTGAGGCGGCGATTGCCGGCGGCATTCCCATTGTTGCCGCCATTGCCGAGTGCCTCGCCGCGAATCGGATCAAATCGATTCGGGGAATCCTCAACGGCACCAGTAACTTCATCCTCACCCGGATGGAGGAGGAGGGGAGCGACTACGCCGAGGTACTCGCACTCGCCCAGGCCGAGGGCTATGCCGAAGCTGACCCGACGATGGACGTTGATGGTACCGACGCCACCCAGAAGCTAGCGTTGTTGGCCCACCTCGCCTTTGGTAGTTGGGTGCCGTGGGGAATGATTCCCCGAGTCGGCCTGGAGACAATCGATCAGGAGCTGCTCCGCTTCGCTGATGAATTGGGCTATCGGATCCGCGTGGTGGCGGATGCCAGCCGCGGGGCTGACTCGCTCGCGATGCAGGTGGGGCCAACGCTCGTCCGGAAGGGGACACCACTGGCCGAAACCCGCGGTGCCTTCAACGCCGTCAGCGTTGTGGGAGATGCGGTAGGGCCTCTGTTCTTTCACGGTCTGGGAGCAGGCGAATTGCCCACCGCCTCGGCAGTGGTTGCCGACATCATCGACACCGTGGTTGGCCGGGCTGCGATCACCTTTCGTACGACCGGCATGCTCGAGGCCGACACACCTGCTGCCTCCCTCACCGGGGGCAGCAGCAGCCGCTATCTCCTGCGGCTCCACGTCACCGACCGGCCTGGCGTGCTGGCCGATCTGACCAATGTGCTCGGCAGTGAGGGAATCTCGATCGCTTCGGTCATTCAGCACCAGACTGCGGCCGGCACTGCTGCGGTTCCGCTGGTGATCATGACGCACAGCTGTGAGGCAACCGCCATCGCCCGGGCGGTGGCTACGCTTGACCAGCAACCAGCCGTACAGGCAGCGACCAGTTGCCTGCCGGTGCTTGATGATTGACCTCCCCCGATTCCATTAGCCGAATCCCGACCGATTCACGCATGAAATATCTTGTTGTCATTCCTGATGGTGCCGCTGACCAGCCGCAGGATTCGCTGGGGGGCAAGACGCCGCTGGCTGCCGCCAGTACCCCCTCCCTCGACTCGCTGGCCAAAAAAGGCGTTGTTGGTCGCACCAACCACGTTCCCGACAGCCTTAACCCAGGCTCGGAAGTGGCCTGCATGAGCCTGCTCGGCTATGACCCGCTGACCTGCTTCACCGGCCGAGCTCCGCTGGAGGCAGCGGCGAAGGGCATCGAACTCGGCCCTGACGACTGGGCGGTGCGGTGCAATCTGGTCACGATCGGTGGCGGTCCGGATGGCCCGGTCATGGAGGACTTCACCGCTGACCACATCGGCACTGACGAGGCAACCGCGTTGCTCACGGCCTGCCAGGCTGGGCTCGCCCGCGACTTTCCCGAACTGGCTGGCTGGGAGTTTGCCACTGGCGTCAGCTATCGCAACCTGCTGCTCTACCATGCCGCCCCTGACCGCCCGGCTCCCCTTGGTGTCGACCTCCGGACCACCGCCCCACACGATCGCGTCGGCCAGCCAATCGCCGACGCCTTCCCTCGTGGCACCGGTAGCCGGCTGCTGACTGACATCATGGCCAAAAGCGAGACGTGGCTGGCCGATCATCCGGTGAACGCTGCTCGCCGTGCGGCCGGCAAGGGCGCGGCAACCCACCTCTGGCTCTGGGGTGCCGGCGGCCGGCCAGCCTTTGTGCCATTCGCTGAGCAGTATGGCGTCACCGGTCGGATGATTACCGCAGTCGATCTGCTGCGGGGCCTAGCCAATCTGGCCGGTTGGACCTGCCGCGAAGTGGAAGGTGCGACGGGCTACCTCGACACCGACTATGCCGCCAAGGGCCGGGCCGCGATTGAACACTGATCTCGTCTGCGTCCATATCGAGGCGCCCGACGAAGCTGGCCATGAGGGCAACGCGGCTGCCAAGGTGCAGGCGATCGAAGAGATCGACCGGCACATCGTCGGCCCTGTCATTGCCCATCTTGACCAGCAGGCGGCTGCCGGCAAGCCCTACCGGGTGCTCGTCTGCCCCGATCACCCAACATTTCTTTCCAGCCGGATGCACTCGCGGGGACAGGTGCCATTTTTGCTGGCTGGGGCAGATATTGAGCCCACGGGCCAGGCTACCTATGACGAGGCCACCGCTGCTGCCGGGCCGCTTGTCGAGCCGGGCTGGCAGCTCATGGACCGGTTTATCAACGGCACTCACTGAATCACGGATCTGACGGAGAGGACAGTACCAGCCCATGGCCCGCGTCGTGCAGAAGTTTGGTGGCACCAGCGTTGCCGACCCCCAGAAGATCATCGCTGCCGCCCGCAAGGCCGCGGCGCGTCGTGCCGCCGGTGACGAGGTAGTGGTGGTGGTCAGTGCCATGGGCAAGCAGACTGATGTTTTGGTCGATCTGGCCCGGCAGATTACCGACTCACCCAGTGCCCGAGAGATGGACATGTTGCTGTCGACCGGCGAGCAGGTGAGCGTCTCACTGTTTGCAATGGCGCTGCAGCAGCAGGGCCATCGGGCCGTCAGCCTGACCGGCGGCCAGATTGGCATCCGCACCGATTCCAGCCACACCCGCGCTCGGATCCAGTCGATCTCAACCGACCATGTCAACCGGTTGCTGGCCGACGGGGCAATTGTCATTGCCGCCGGCTTCCAGGGGTTCGATCAGGACGGCAACATCACCACGCTGGGCCGGGGCGGCTCCGACACGACCGCAGTGGCCCTCGCTGCCGTTTTGGAAGCCGATTGCTGCGAGATCTACACCGATGTCGATGGCATCTACACCACCGACCCCAGGGTTCTACCTGAGGCCAGCCGGCTCGACTCAATCAGCCACGATGAGATGCTCGAACTGGCCAGTCTTGGGGCCGGCGTGATGCACTCGCGGTCAATCGAGTTTGCAAAGAAGTTTGGTGTTCCGGTGGTGGTGCGGTCGAGCTTTGCCGAGGGCCCGGGTACGGCTATCGTCCCTGCCGAGCGGGCCGTGCCGCGGCCGGTGAGCGGTGTGGCCCTGGCCAAAAGTGAGGCCCGACTCACGCTTGAGGGTGTGCCCGACCAACCTGGCTCAAGTCATGCCCTGTTCGCACGGTTGGCAGCGGCTGGCATTGCCGTTGACATGATCATTCAAAATGCCGGTCACGGGGGGACTGCCAACATCTCCTTCACCGTGCCAGAGGATGACCTCGAGGCGGCTCTCGCAATTGCTGGCAAGGTTGCGAATGACCTCGGTGCGGGCAATCTTTCGCACAACCAGCATCTCGCCAAGGTCTCGGTCGTCGGGCTTGGCATGGCCACTGCCGAGGGTGTTGCCGGCCAGATGTTTGCCGCCATCTCGGCTGCCGGCGTCAACGTCCACATGATCACGACCAGTGAAATCAAGATCTCTGTGTTGGTCGATCGGAACGATGCCTCCCGTGCCGTGGCCGCGGCCCACCAGGCCTTTGGGCTTGAGGCTGCTGACGGGCACTCGGCCAACGCGACCCCCTTGCCAATCGCGAAGTCAGACCCACTTGAGGTTGTCCGCAGGCTCGAGGGGATGGAGGACCTGGCAATTGAAGGCTGTCAGCTCGACACATCGCAGGCGCTCGTGAGCTTCCTTGACCTCCCTGATACACCCGGGGTGGCTGCCGACGTCTTTGCCGAGATCGCGCAGGCGGGACTGTTCGTCGACATGATCGTGCAGAGCTTTCCCCAGGCGGGCCTTGCCGAAATTTCTTTCACGGTCCCTGCGGCAGACCGTGACCGAGCGATTGCAGTCGCCCAGGGAATTGCCGCCACCCGTGGCGGGAGGGTCACAGATGTGCCACACGTGGCAAAACTTTCGATTACCGGCGTCGGCATCCGCAGTCACGCCGGAGTGGCGGATCGGCTGTTTGCACCGCTGGCGGAAGCGGGCATTAACATCGACCTGGTCAGCACCAGCGAGGTGCGGGTGAATGTCATTGTCGCCGCTGAAGCGGGCGAGCGGTCACTCGCCCTGCTGCAGACAGCCTTCGAGCTCGACTGATCCCAT
>RFVE01000420.1 GCA_009922585.1 Planctomycetia bacterium | reverse complement strand
CACCACCAAGGAATGGCTCGATCTGCCCACCTACGAAGCTGCGTGCCGGGTAGCCTTGCGGCTGGCCTTGGGAGCGACCTAGCGGGCCGAGAGAAAATTTCCTCGCAACGCGGCTGGTCGCAGAACCTGTTGCGAAATGCCCCCATCTCGTCCCTCGGGAATCCCTATGTAAACGTTTTGATGCTGTATCTGGGCTTCCTCCACCAGAACGCTCCGATGCTTTGAAGCCCGAAGCGCAAGCTGAGGGAAACGGCGTTGCTTCTGCTAGAACCGCATTCCCTCGGCTCGCGCCTCAGAGTACCGTTCTGCTCAGAGGAAACACCACCGCAACCTGGGCGGCTTCCCACCGTTGAATGAGCAGCGGGCAACTGACTGAAAGCACGGAGCGGCATGCGGCGGTGGACCATCGGCATTGTGGGAGGAGGGCCAGGCGGGCTGCTGACGGCCTACCGCCTGGAGCAACTGGCCGCGATTCCGCCACAGTTGACCATTTTCGAGTCGAGCGACCGGCTGGGCGGCAAGGTGCAGACCGCAGGCTTTTCATCTCAGGCCGCACGCTACGAGGCCGGTGCGGCTGAGTTCTACGACTATTCAGCGATTGACGAAGACCCTTTGAAAGATCTTGTGGGTGAACTCGGCCTCGCCACGCTGCCAATGGGTGGGGCAACGGCGATCAGTGACGGACGCCTGATCGAAACCCTTGACGACCTCGCCCATCATGTCGGTCCAGTTGGCCGTGACGCTTATGTCGCCTTTGACCGCCGTGCCAAGGCCGCCGTCTCGCCCCGCGAGTTCTACGAGGCCAGCCCGGCAGCTCCAGCTGCAGGGGCCGACGACCAGGCTCGTTTCAGTCAGTCGCTGCACGGCCTACCCACCACCGTGCGCTGCTATCTCGAGCACCTGATGCACAGCGACTTGGCGACCGAGCCGGCAGCAACGAGCCAGCGGTATGGCCTCGACAACTACGTCATGAACGACCCTGCCTATATGCGGCTCTACTGCATCGCTGGTGGCAACGAACAACTGATTGAGCGGCTGGCCGCTCGGCTGACCGCGACGGTTCGGCTGCGGCACCGGGTGACTGCTGTCAGCAGCGATTCCTCCGGTCAGCTCCGGCTGATCTGGCAGACGCCGACCACCGAGGGACAGCAGCATTTCGATGCAATCGTGCTGGCGTTGCCGGTCGAGCCGCTTGGGAGGCTTTCTTTTGCCGAACCCGAGTTGGCCGCCGCCATGGGCCGGCACCTTGCCCACCATGATCACCCGGGGCACTACCTGCGGATCTCGATGCTCTTTGAACGGCCGTTCTGGCGGGCGTGGCTGCGGGACTCGTACTGCATGCTCGATGCCTTTGGCGGCTGCTGCCTTTACGACGAAACTGCCCGTGAACCCGAGGCGGACCACGGCATTCTGGGGTGGCTGCTGGGGGGTGAGGCGGCCCAGCGGCATGCAACGCTGCCTGATGAACAGCTGGTCTCGCTCGCCTTAACAAGCCTGCCCAAGGCTTGGCGGCCGGCTGAGTCGCAGGTCCGCGAGGCCCGGGTCCACCGCTGGATCGGTGCGGTCAGTGGCCAGCCCGGCGGGTTTTCGTCGCTGAGCCCCGATCGTCGGCATCAGCCCGATCCGGTTGGTCATCCACGGCTGCTGGTGGTGGGTGATTATCTCTTCGATTCGACACTCAACGGGGTGCTCGACTCGGCTGAGTATGCC
>RFVE01000419.1 GCA_009922585.1 Planctomycetia bacterium | reverse complement strand
GATGGAGGACATCGAGATCCGCCAGCCGCTCAATCAGCCCCAGGGTGTTTTCAACCGGGTCGGCCCGCCGATTACGGCGACCGATGGTGGCGGAGGTGGCCTCCATGCCCATCACCAGGTGATGTTCGATCTGTCGTCGGTGCCAATCGGTGAGCGGGTGACCCTGCAGGCCGTCACCAAGGCAAAGATGCCAGTCGCCATGACGGGCCACTTTCCCTTCTTTGTGAATAAGAAAACTGAGCTATTGACCTCCTGGCTGTTGTTCCCTGAGGACCATCCTTATACGTCCTACCGGCTGGTTCGCTATCCAGTCGATCAGTCCGGGCCGCCGATCACGATGGATCCCCGGTTTGCCATCGACCACCCCTACGGCACCCTGATCGGCTGGTCGGTGATCACGCCGAAGGAGGGGACGGTGTATGAGTGCCGCTGGACGACGCAGGACTGACGGCAAAACCGTCGGCCAGAGCCAGCCGTGGCTCGCCCGCCACCCGGCGGCGGGCCCAAAAAAGAAAACCTGCCGTGACCAACAAGAAGTAGCCCGGCAGCAGCTGCACGACTCGGTCGAACGCAACGCCTTGGCCAGCCTCTGGAGCAGCTCTTTCAACTGCGGTCACCGCTGCCGCAAAGGCCAGGCTCATGAGTCCATAGCTAATATTTACGGCCAGCCCCCGGAAACTCAGCACGGTGGCTCGATGCTGTGAGTCAACCAATTGGTTGAGGTAATGGCTCTGCAGAAACATCAGCAGCCGCATCGACAGCGACAGCAGCATGAAGAAGCCGACGCCCCACCAGGGAATCAGCAGGGCGGTTCCCGCCAGCCCAACGGTGACGACTGCGACGAGCAACCAGAAGTTTGCCCGGGGCGATTGGAGTGTCGCCAGCCGCCGCATCGGGGCCGCAGCGAAGAGGCCGATCACGGCTGTGCCGGCACTGATCACGCCAAAGAAGAGTTCAGGAATCGCGATTCGCGCGTAGAGCTGGCTGGAGACGACCAACAGCTGTCGGATCGGCTGGTCAAAGAGGACGCCGGCGGCAATCACTACCAGTACCAGCGGGTTGGCCAGAATCCAGCCACCGGTGCGGATGGTCTGCCGGAATGGTTCGAGCAGGCCTACCGGCTTTGGGGTGGCCGCGTTCTGCGGTTCTCGCATCGCAAGCGTGACCCCGATTGCCCCGCAGGCCGATAAAAATGTCAGCCAGATTGGCAGGCGAAAGGTCTCAGCGAAGGTCAACTGCGGGGATCGCCCAAGCCAACTGCCGACCGTGTTGAAAAGGTCTGGGGAGTAGACCAGGCTGCCAGTGATCATTGCCACGATGGTGGCCAGGCCGCCAAACTGCATCAGCCGCTCAAGCACCCGGGGCCAGTCCCCCTCGCGGCCGGCAGCCTTCAACGAATCAAAGGCGAGGGCCTCGTCGGCCCCGGAGGCAAAGGCCTCGGCCGCCCCGCTGAGCACTCGGTTGAGTAACAGGGCGGGCAGCACCCAGGCGGATTCCGTTGGCACGACGGCCAGCAACAGCATCTCGAGGGCCATCATCACCGCCGCGGCGACCAGTAGGGCCTTGCGGCCAACCAAGTCAGCGAGCGCCCCCGAGGGCACTTCCAGCAGCACGATCACGATCGCCCAGGCGGCATTGAGCAGGCCGAACTGCTCCAGCGTGATTCCGTACCGCAGGAACATCACCATGAAGACGGGATAGTAGAACCGGATGTTGA
>RFVE01000418.1 GCA_009922585.1 Planctomycetia bacterium | reverse complement strand
TCAGCCGCCGCCGGATCGAGCAGAAACATCAGGGTCCCGGTGCTCTTCCGGAGATCACCGAGGGCGAAGGCCGCTGAGCGGACCGCCGGCTCGACCAGCCGCCGTCGCGTCTCCAGTTCGGTTGCCCAGGCCGGTTGACGGCTGCTGCGGAGGCTGGTCGGGCCAACACCACCAGTCGGGCCGGGGCTGCTGACCGCAACACTGCGGTACCGCGTGGATGTCTTTCCGGTTGGTGGCTGGCCGGCTTCCGCATCATGGCTAGCCGGTGAACTGGCATCGGTTTTTGCAGCAGCAGCAATGCGGTCGGTTTCGTCATCATCGGCCGGTTCGTCATCTGGAACCACGTCGAGTGTGACTGGGGTCTGCTCGGCGATGCCGGCTAGCAGTCCGCGGCGGTCGATCTCCAGCAACACGGCCGCCACCATAGCGCAGGGCCGACCAGCTCGTCCGTCGGGACTGGTGCAGCGGCTTTCGAGAATCATGCCGCCACGGCGATTAGCGGAGAGTTCCAGCAAAACCTGATGGCTGGTGCCATCGTCTGCTGCGAGCGTCGCCTGCACCTGGCCAACCCGGGGGCAGCTCACCTTGTCGGGCACGATCCGGCGGGCTCGTTTGCGATCCTGAGGTTCAAAGAGATGAAAAAGACGTTGCTCCAGCGTGTTCATAGAGATGGTGTCGGGGGCGAGCGAATGGATGAAAGCAATGAATGACAGCTCGGCCCACGTCGGATCACAAGGGAAGCGCCGCGCAGGCCAATCCACAGTTGTAGCGGAATTGTTGCCGTTGCGCCCAAAAAAGCTTCGGTCACGAACGCGAGCAGCTTTTTCAGTCGGCGTTGTTCAAGCTACGCGGGGTGTTGGCGTGGAGAGTGGCGATGCAGTCAGCTTGCATGGTTTCTTCTGGGGCACCGAGGACACCGATGAGCTCTGGAGCCGCTTGCTAGCTTGAGGGCTGGCCGCAGGGGGCCTTCGGTGCAAACAGCCACGACGAACACTCACTTCTGGAAACCCAGCACCTTGCTAGTTCGTTTTTTCCCAGCCAAGGCAGCAGGCTCAGGCCGTCGAGCTGTTGGTCGGCGTCGATTGGCTCAAGGTTCGTACCGGCCAGCAACGTCGGGTACACATCCAATAGTACGACCGGCCTATCGCAGCGTACCCCACAAGGCGTTTTCGTCATCCGTCTGGGGGGAACGATGATCATTGGCACACGCGTTGAGCGGGTCCACAACGTCTGCTTCGCAACGTGGTTTTTCTCTCCCAGATGCCAGCCATGGTCCGAGAGGACGATGATCCAGGTGCTGTCGGCCATATCACTCTTGTCCAGCGCATCGATCACCTCGCCCAGCGCGCCGTCCATGGCACCGGTGCACGCGAGGTGGGCCTGGGTCAGGATACGCAGGTTTTTCTGGAACGACCTGGACCAGTCGGCGGCAGCCTGGAACGAGACCCGGCTCGCGATCCGCTTTGCGATTGGCGAGAGGTCGTCCATATCGCCGTCGTACCTGGCGTGTAGGAGAACGTCCTTCATGCTCGGCACGGCGTCGAACAACTTCTGCGGCGCAAACAAGGGCAGGTGCGGGTTGTAGAAAGCCAATCCGAGGAATCGCGGCTGCCCACGTCCTGTGAGGTGCCCGCCTTTTGCTGGTGCGTCCCTGTTGCTTAGACAGCCGATCCAGTCGTTGAGGTCGTCGATGCCGACAAGAAGAACATGGTCACCGGTCGGCCGGG
>RFVE01000417.1 GCA_009922585.1 Planctomycetia bacterium | reverse complement strand
GTGCCGGACTCAATCTGCTGAAGTTGGATTTCCGCGCGTTCTGGGCCGAAGCTCGCGACCTGGATCTCCCCTTCCTGTTCTGGTTGGCCGTTGGCGTGCTGCTGGCGCCCCTTCTTGGCGCAGCAGTCATTCCCGATGCACTTGAAACGTGGCCTGAAGAAAGCCGGAGTCTCTTTTTCGGACTGATCCTCGGCACGCTGCCCATTCCCTGGCTTCGCATAAAGCATCATGGTGCGAAGTATGTAGGCGTCATGCTGGTCGCGGCCGCCATCTCATTCCTGCTGGTCGGCATTCCGCCGCTGGACCCGGGCGAACCCGGTATGATCGCCATCTTCCTGGCGGCCGCGCTCGCCATCTGTGCGATGATCTTGCCTGGTGTCAGCGGGGCTTTCATCCTGCTGGTCCTGGGGATGTATGCCCCCATTTTTGAGGCCATTGATGCGAGGGATCCGGTTGTGATCGGAACGTTTATGCTGGGTGCCGGCATCGGGTCGGGCATCGCAATTGGGTCGGGGATTAACGATGATCCGGCAACACCTGCTACTCCCTGACTAGCAGTCAGCAATCGATTTGAACGGAAGGCCGGACTGAGTCGCTCAGTCCGGCTTTTTCGTGCGCCGAGCATTTTGACGCTCGCGGAGGAGGCACACTCACCCGGCCTTCGGCCGACCTCTCGCAGAGGGAGAGGTCGGGATCGCCTAGATTGCTGCTGAAAAATTGCATTGGCTTGAGATTGCTGAATCGGCTATTCACCACCCCCCAGAAAGTTCCGGATGGACTGTGGCAAGGTGATGCTTTGATTGAGTCTTTGTCGCGTAATTACTCAGCCGTGCTTTTCCGTCGGCTGACGGTGCTCATGCTGTTGGCCTGCAGCCTGCCGCTGACTGGCTGCGCCAACCGCATCGTGAAGGCCCGCCGGATGCCGGCCCGCTATCAGGCGGCCCAAGTCACCAACGCAAAGGTGGCCGACCTCAGCCGGCTGTCGATGTCGACCACCTCCAGCAGCCTGATTGAGGTGGAGGATGTCGTCGATGTGACCATCAGCAGTGGCCTTGAAGAGGCCGGCCGGATCACACCCACCCCTGTCCGCGTTGACAACAACGGCATGGCCACCATCGCCTTGGTTGGCCAGGTGCCACTCGCTGGCCTTGAGCCGTTCCAGGCCGAGCAGCGGATTGCCACCGCCGCGATCGAACGGGGTCTGTTCAGAGCCCCTCAGGTCACCGTCACCATGCGAAAGAAGGCGATTAACCGCATCACCGTGGTCGGAGCCGTCAAGGAGCAGGGCATCAAGGAACTGCCCAAGGGTCAGAGCACCCTGCTGGCCGCCCTGATGGCAGCCGGCTCACTCGATGAGAAAGCCGGCACCACCATCGAAATCCGCAGGCATGGTGCCCCGCCGCTGATGCAACTCTCCCAACAGGAGGAGGCTGAAGCCGACGCCGAGCCGCACGACGATGGTGATATTGAGCTGACCTCTGCCGTTGAGCCAGCTGGCCTCGCCCGACCCCGCCGGTTTGCCAACCCGCAGCCGGAGCCAAGGCGTGCCCCTTCCGGCAGCGAAACCTTTACGGTCGATCTCGCCAAGCTCGACGGCACCAGTGACACCGACATCACCCTGCAAGACGGTGACGTGATTCGCGTAGAAACCCGCGATCCCACACCGATCAGCGTCATCGGGCTTGTCAACAAGCCGGGCCAATATGAGATGCCTGTCGGCCAGCCGGTGCACCTGCTGGA
>RFVE01000416.1 GCA_009922585.1 Planctomycetia bacterium | reverse complement strand
AACATCATCGATGAGCCGCGTGACGCGGCCGTGCCACACCCGGGCAGTGTGTCGCGGCTGCTCACCGGAGCCTGGGTCGACTGGCACCCCGGGATCCGGCTGCAGAATGGCGACACCGTGCGGCATGGTGACCACGTCTATCGCGTGCTGGCCACCTTCGACACCACGCAGCACGAATCGAACACGCCCCCGGAGCACACAGCAGGAGCCTGGAAGTCTCCCGAGGAACTCACCTTCGTCCACAACACCTCCAACGGTGTCATGCAGGCAAGCATCCGCAACGTCGTGTTTCGTGGGATCCAGTCGCGGGCCCGCAATGGCTTTTCGGCGGCCTGGGAAGACAGCAAGTATCACCGGGCGGTGCACCCCGAGGTGGTGCCGGAAAACCTTCCGGTCTGCGAGGTGACCTTTGAAGACTGCACGAGCGATTCGCCGCGGCGGCCCAACTTCATCAGCGGAAACTCCAACCTCACGGCCGTCTTGCGGGGGGTGACCGGCATGGGCCGGCTGGTGAGCCTGACCGGCACGGTGCATCCGGTTACGGTCGACCTGACGTTCGACCACTGCCGCTTCGCAGCCGACGGCCGGCCCGCCACGCTGCCCGATCTGGAACTCAAGGGCGACGTGGCCGGGCGGGTCACCCTCGAGGGCAACACCGAAACCCGTCCGCTGCGGCTGATCACGCCCGACCGGGTGGTCGTGATCGGCAAAAACTGAGTTTCACAAAACGTGCGGCAGGCCGGCCAAAAAACCCTTGAAGATGCCCCGCTGAAACCTATCATACAGCTTGCGGGTGGATGACGTATCAAGTTCTTACGGATGAGGGGAAGCGATCATGAATCGCCGTGGATTTACGCTGATTGAATTATTGGTGGTGATCGCCATCATCGGGGTGCTGGTCGGTCTGCTGCTGCCGGCAGTGCAGCAGGCCCGTGAGGCGGCGCGGCGGTCGTCGTGTAGCAACAACCTCAAGCAGCAGGGGCTCGCCCTGCACAGCCACCACGACGCGAAGCGCGCCTTCCCGCCGGGGGCAACGCTGCCAACGGCCAGTCGAATTGCAGGCAACTGGAACTGGCATGCCGATATCCTGCCCTATCTTGAAGAGGGAGCCTTGCACGGCAAGATCACTTTCGGCAGTAGCAGTAACTTTCGAGGCGACCAACTGAACGCTACTGGTGGTACCAACAACCTCTTCAACGTGGTCATCAACGCCTATCAATGCCCATCGAGCCTGTTTCCGGCGTTGTACGACAGTTCCCCTATCGGCAATCGAATCTACGCTGTCAGTGGAAGCAATAAGACCCAGTGCATCGACTACGTCGGTATCGCGGGGGCGGCAACGAGCGGCAACGCCGATCCCTTTGGCCGCTCGGGCATGGTTGCAGTTCCTGGAAATAGCGTTGCGGGGTGTTTTTCTCGCAGCGGCATGCTCAGTCTGCAGGCAAACAAGGTGAAGGACTGCACCGACGGCACATCCTCCACGATCATGGTGGGTGAACAGTCGGGCCAGGTGAATGGCGTCGAGATATCAGCCAATCGGCATGGTGGCTGGATGGGATGGTACAACCTCGCGGCAGCCGACATCACCGTGAGCACGATGACATTCGCTTCGGGGGCGAGCACGGTGCCGTATGCCGGTGGTATCACGACGGTTCGCCGCCAGCCTAATTGGTACTGGCAATCGGGAGCGAGTAATCCGGATGCCTACACCGGCAGTAATAACACCCTGCTCAACTCATT
>RFVE01000415.1 GCA_009922585.1 Planctomycetia bacterium | reverse complement strand
CAGCGACCGCCAGATAACGAGCCCACCCACCGCAGTTGCACAGGCAATGCCAGCCAGCAGCGTCGAGAACACCCGTGCCTTCATGGCTGTCCTCCGCGACTCAGCCAGGTGGTGACCCCACCAATGCGGTCAAACGGAAATCGCAGGTTGAGGCTGCCGGCCACGATATCTGGGCGATCATCACCATTGAGGTCACCCGTCGCCACGGTGACGAGGTGAATCGGTGCGCTGGCGATCTGCCGGCTGGCAAAGTTCTGCTGACCATCATTTTCCAGCCAGACAACGCTGGCGTTGTCGCGGGCACTCCAGTCATTGGCCATGCTGACCAGCACAATGTCACTGTCGCCATCGCCATCGAGATCGTCGACCGCTGCCGCGTACGTACCGCCGAGGTCGGCGATCCGGTGCTTCGTGAAGGTCCAGTCACCGCGATTTTCAAACCAGAGGCAGCCATGGTAAGGCTGCGGATAGGCGGCAAAGTCTTCCAGGTTGTCGCCAGTGGGCAGAATCAGATCGGTATCGCCGTCCCGGTCGAGGTCAGCTGCGACCAGCCCAGCGCTGCCGAGGTCAAAGTTCGGCGTCCGCCAGAGCATCCGCGGCTCGAAGTTCCCGTTACCACGATTCTCAAAGGCCCAGAGTTCTTCGTCGTCCTGCGAGATGATGGTGGCAATGTCAGGGTCCCCGTCACCGTCGTAGTCGGCGATTGGTACGTGAATCCCGCCGGCGGCTGAATGAAGCCGATGGTCGGCAAACTGGCCGTCTCCCCGGTTCTCCAGCCAGAGAATCTCGCCACGGCTGTAGCCAAAGACCGCCACCGCCAGATCGGTATCGCCATCGGCGTCGAGGTCAGCCGCCTGGATGTCAGCCACCCGGCGGACATCCTCCAGCAGAACCTCCCGGGAATATCCGGTTGGCCCGCGACGAAAGAGTTCCACCCGTCCAACCGGTTCGTCGGAGGGATAGATATCTCCGAGGACCGCTACAAGGCAGTCGAGGTCGCCATCAGCATCGACGTCGGCAAAGGTGGCATGGGCTGGCACGCCAACATCGTCAATCAGCACCGACTCTGCCCACGCCCCGTGGGCACCGCGATCGAGCCGAATGACCCGATTCCCCCGGGCATCACAGGCAACAACCGCTGGCCTTCCCGCACCATCCGGATCGAGAACCTGAACGTGCGTGATTTGGGGCAGGCCACGGGGACTACCGACGCTTTCCGCGGAGCCAAAAAGGAGCCGGCTGGCTGGATATCGATCACCGACGGCACCTTGCTTAGGAAGGACCTCGTCCCTCCAACTGGCAAGGCCAACGACAATTCCCGTCAAGATCACTGCGGTTGTCAGCAGGCCGAGCGATCGCATAGAGCAATTTTAAAGGAGCATATTCGAACAGCGGCAAACCCATGACCCGTGAAGGCGTGATTGCCTGCAACCACTTCAATCGCCCTGCGTTTCTTCGGTGTCCCACACGATGATAAAGGCACGCGACCTAGTTGTCAGAAGCTACCGACAACCGAGCCGTCTCCCTTCATCCGGATCTGCGAATAGGTCAGCATACTCATGTTTTCACTGAGCCATCGCGTACTGCCGTCACAATTTGCAATGTTGATTCCGCCGCCGGCATGCGGACTGCTGTTGTACCAGTCGTCTCCCCAACTTATTGAGGAGCGATTAATGTAGTAAATCGCATTTCCACCGCCATAACTCTGCACATCGGTTGGGTTCAGCGAAGAGTGCCAAC
>RFVE01000414.1 GCA_009922585.1 Planctomycetia bacterium | reverse complement strand
GGCGGCCAGCGTGTCGTGGGGATCGTTGGCGTTGATCGGCCGGGGCCGCAGCGACCGCATGCAGACGGCGCTGGCTGGAGCCGCACGGGGGATCGCGGGCAGGGCCACCACGACGTCCGACAGCCGGCGGGGGCTGGCCGTCTCCCCGGCACTCGTCACGGCGGTGACGCCCAGGGCGAGGAAAACGACTGAGCGGATCAATATCAGCCTGCAACCGGCGGCAGATACGATTCGGTTGGCGATTGTCATGAAGCGCGTCTCTTGCGGAATCACTGGACTGTACCGGCAGAGGATAGGGCCTCGGTCAGCACCGATCTTTCAGCTATTCAAGCAACAACAGGCAGATTTTCCACGAAAAAGCCTGCGAAAATCCTGAATCCCGACGGCTTGAAAGCTGAATGTCGAGGAACACCTGCCCCGGCATAATCCAGGAGTAAATTACGGTCTTTTGGGTTCCTGGGAGTATGTCATGAATTCAGTCAATCGTTTCAACCGAAGGGCCAGCAGAAGCCGGCAGCCGCTCCGTGGTTTCATCTCTGTAGGGGCCGTTGGTCAACAGTTGACGTCGCTGCTCATGCTTGGTGCTTGTGCCGTCCTCCGCAGCCTCGGAGAGGCGGCGGGGCGGGTGGATTCATCTCTTCGCGGTCACCGGTCGTGGCGGTCACAATGCCGCCCCGCTGATTCCGGGCCGAATAAAACCATGTCCGCATCGGTCGGGCCGAATTCACCCTGTCGCAGTCATCGGCTGACGTTCCCGGCATGGCCGTGGTGCGTGTGGGGCGCGAGCCCCACAGCGAGTAGTCAGCCGAGCCGAATGAAAGCAAGTCGCGGTCACCGACTCGACGTGGCTCACCCACAGAGTGGGTGCTCCAAAAAGCTACCGCCGCATGAACAGTTCCTGTCTCCTGGTATCTCTCATGGAATGCCTTGGTCAGGCTGGCTGAAGAGCGCGGGCTCGTCGCTTGGCCTTCGCCTTGTTGGCTGCCTTGGCTCTGTCTCGTCGCTCGCCGCACTGATACGGTTTGCCGTCACGAATCATCGCGTAGAGGGTGCACAAGAGCCGACGGCCCATGACGACATTGGCCTTTGCCCTGGGCATCCTGACGATGAACCGCTGTCTGGTCGCCTCCTGCTTGGCGTCGCTTTGGCAGAGCGTGACGGCAGCCTGGCAGAGTGCCCACCGCAGGGTGGCCGAGCCTGCCTTGGTGATGTTGCCGCTTTGGGTGCGACCGGCCGACTCCTTGAGGTCGGCGGTCATGCCGGCCCAGAACTCGAGGGCGTCGGCATTGGGGAAGCGAGCATCATCAACTCGAGGTAGTGGGAAAAAGCCTCCGACTGAGCGGGCTGAAGCAGGTGGCCATGAGCCAGAAACCACTTGTGGGCACGGGCTCCATCGAACTTTGGACCACGGATGTTGGCTGCATTGAGCATCGACTTCATGCTGTGCTTGACCCGCGACAGCATCTGACTCAAGCGACGCCAATGCCGGCCGAGCTTCCGCAGCTGCATGAGTTGCGGGTCGGCGATGTAGCCCAGGGGGCACTCTCCGCGGGCGAGCCGGGAGGCGATGTCGAGAGCATCGTTGGGGTCGTTCTTCCGCCGCTTGCCTCTTCGCAGAGCCAGTTCGGTGGCGTCGGCGATGTCCATCCGATCGACACAGGGTGTGTAGCGGTCGATGAACCACTCCACGAATGGACAGGCCTCCACGGCCATCCACTTCGGGCCGGGCAGGTCGTTGAT
>RFVE01000413.1 GCA_009922585.1 Planctomycetia bacterium | reverse complement strand
GCCATCGATCCGCGGGCAGTGTCAGCCGCTGGTCTCTATCGACACACAGGGCCGGCCCGCGTCTTCACCAGTGAGCATGCGGCGATGGCTGCCATCAAAGCCGGTGAAATCAAGCCGGGAGACGTGCTGGTGCTGGCAGGCATCGGCCCGATGGGCACCGGGATGGAAGAGACCTATCAGGTGACGTCAGCCCTGAAGCAGCTGCCGTTTGCCAGTCAGGTCGCGGTGGTCACTGATGCCCGCTTCTCCGGGGTTTCAACCGGCGCGTGCATCGGGCATGTCAGCCCCGAGGCGCTCGCGGGAGGGCCAATTGGCAAACTCATTGACGGTGATGTGATTGCAATCGAAATCGACACCCCCGCGGCAACCGGTCGCGTTGAACTGATGGCACACGGCAGTCGGACATTCAGCCGCGACGAGGCGACGGCAGAACTTGCCCGCCGGCCGTCTGTTGCCGGCCTGGCAGCAGATCCGCGGTTGCCGGCCGATACCCGACTCTGGGCACTTCTGCAGGAGGCCAGCGGCGGGGTCTGGGCTGGTGCGGTTTTTGACGAAGCCCGCATCGCCGACCGACTGCGAGCGACCGTAGGCGATCCTTCAACCGCAGGGCAAGTTGCCGGGGAATAGTGAATCACCGCCGGCGACGGTAGAGTGTGGCGAGGCAGCGGCCCCGCACCGCCCGTAGCCTGCCGATGATCTCCTCGAAGCCACTGAAAAGCCGCCAGCCACGCAGCCCCATGCAGCACCGACTCTTCCTCGCTGAGTGCTTCGGCATGTTCTGTCTGGTCTTTGCCGGGACCGGAGCGATCGTGGTTGACCAGCTCACCGATGGCGGGGTCTCACACGTCGGGATCGCCCTGACCTTCGGCCTAGTCGTGATGGTGATGATCAATACCCTCGGCGATGTCTCCGGGTGTCACATCAATCCTGCGGTGACGCTCGGCTTCTGGGTGGCGGGAAGGCTGGCGGGGAGGCAGGTGCCGCTCTACGTGGCCGCCCAGTGCGTCGGCGGCCTGGCTGCCAGTGGCAGCCTGCGGCTGCTTTTTCCTGACGTCGAAACACTGGGTGAGACCGTCCCGTCCGGCAGCCCGTCGCAGTCGTTCCTGCTGGAGTCGCTGCTGACCTTCATGCTGATGACAGTCATCCTCAGCGTTGCCACCGGAGGCAAGGAGAAGGGTCTGCTTGCCGGCATCACCATTGGGGCTGTCATTGCTCTTGAAGCGCTCTTCGCGGGGCCGATCAGCGGGGCCTCGATGAATCCCGCCCGCTCCCTCGGGCCGGCCGTGATGCTGCTGCGGTTCGAGAGCCTCTGGGTCTATCTGCTGGCGCCCTGTCTGGGTGCGGCAGCCGCTGTGCCGCTGTCGCGGGTCCTCTTCTTCCCGGACCGCTCAGATTCGCCGGCGGCATAGGCACCGGGGCGAACGGCAGACCGCGGGCGGGTCGCTGCTGCTTTGGAAGCTGCCGTTGAAGACTCGTGGCAGCAGACGGTGATGGAGCAGACGGTCCGCGTTCAGCTGATGATCTCAGTCACGACCCGCTGCTGTTCGACCCCGGTCAGCCGCTGGTCGAGCCCCTGGAACTTGAAGCTGAACCGTTCGTGATCGATCCCCATCAGGTGCAGGATGGTGGCATTGAAGTCGTTGATGTGGACGGGATGTTCGGTGACGTTGTAGCTGAAGTCGTCAGTCTCGCCGTACGAAGTGCCACCCTTCGCACCACCCCCGGCCAGCCACATGCAGAA
>RFVE01000412.1 GCA_009922585.1 Planctomycetia bacterium | reverse complement strand
GCGGCAGCCGCGGCTGGCCCAAGCCGGCAGCCAGCGTGGTGTTCTCCCAGCTGGCAAGCAGCGGCCCCGCAAGGGCCACCGTCCGCAGGCCGACACCGTCGGCATTGGTCCGCAGGCTCGTTGCCCGGTCACGGCGGCCGCTGGCCACTAGCCGGACTGCCCGGCGGCCAGTGAGTGTGTTCCGCAGCCAGCGTAACTCTCCTGCCGCAGTCAACGTGACCAGATCGAGCACACCGTCCGCATCCAGATCAGCCGGGCAGACGGCAACCAGTTTCTCGGTCGAGGCAGGCAGATCTGCGGCGATCCACTGCCGCTGCGGCCGAGCCATCAGCACCGTCATCGCCCCAGCCGGCGTCAGCCCCGCCAGATCAGCTTGACCGTCGAGGTCAAAGTCGGCGGTAGCAGCCTGCGTGAGGGGTGGCAGACTGCTTGCGGTCACTGTCGCCTGCGGCCCTTCAAGGAGCGGCGGCTGCCCCTGCCGCAGCAGCAGCCGCTCAAACAGCCCGTCGGCGTTGATGTCGAGCACGAGTCCAGCCTGCGTTGTTCCAAGGTCGAGTCCGTCGGCGGCCGTGACTGCTTCGGCGAGTGGCTCAGCGCGGAACCGCAGCAGGCGATCGTTCCGCACCAGTCGTGGGTGGTCCGCCCCAAGCAGCAGCAGGTCGAGGTCACGGTCGTCGTCGAAGTCACTGGTCACCACGGTGGCTGCCGGCAGGCCGGAGAGACCGCCAAGCTGCTGTTCCTGAAACCGCGGCTCCAGTGGCGGCGGGGCAGAATTGGGGGCGGCAGCTGGAGCGATCGAGGTATTGACCAGCACGGCAGTCCCGCCGGCATCATCCAACCGAGCAAGGATGAGATCGAGATCACCGTCCTGATCGAGGTCGAGCCAGGCGAGCCCGATCGCTGGCCCGTTGACTGCAGCCACTCCGGCACTCTGCGAAATATCGACAAAGCCTTTGTCGGGGTCATTCCGCAACAGCCTGAGCGCGGATGTCGGCTCTGCAGTACTGATCGCCAGATCGCCGCGGCCATCGTTATCAAAGTCGCCGATCGCAGCGGCGATCGCCACTCCTGCGCCGGACAGGGCCGCCAGCCCGGGGTGACGTGCAGTTGTGTGGTCGAAGCCGCCGTTGGGGCTTCGCTCAAACAACGCCAGCCGGCCCCGATCGAGCACGAGCAGTCCCAGGTCGGTTTCAGCCGTCATGGCGATGGGCAGTAGGATGCTGCCAAAGCGGTCGTGAGCTTCGCCTACAGCTGAGCTGGGGTCGGCGGGCGCCGCTCCCGTGACCGAGGCTAAAGGCTCAGCTGCTGCAAAGACTGGCAGAACCACAGGGAGCGGCTCCATCGACCTCGATGCCGAGGGTCGCTTGCCAACTGCCAAGCCGGGCACAATCACGTTGCCATAACGGCCCATTTCGGCATATCGGATGCGGAGTGGCTCATCCCATTCGGCACCGAGCAACGCCTGCTGCCCGGTGAGCAGTTCACGGGCCCGTTCGGGATCGCTCCGCCGCAGGTTCATCGCCAGGCCGTGCATAGCTGCTGTCAGATTCGGGTTGAGAGCAAGTGCCTGTTCAAAGCAGGCGGTCGCCTCGGCTGAGCCCGGCGGCAGCGTCAGGCCCAGGTGGTACCAGCCTGAGGGGTCGGACGGGTCGGCCTTGGTGACGGCCTTGAAATGGGGTCTGGCCTCCTCCAATTCATTGCGGTGCAGGGCAATGATGCCGAGGCAGAAGTGGGCATGGGGATCTTCGGGGGCTCGGTT
>RFVE01000411.1 GCA_009922585.1 Planctomycetia bacterium | reverse complement strand
GACGCAATGCAGGCGACGCCTTGCTAGCGTGTGCTGACTGGACCACGGGTGAGTTGCGATGGACTGAGCGAGGACTGGGGCGGGCCAGTTGCACCTTGGTGGACGGACATCTGATCGTGCTCGGTGAATTCGGTGATCTGCTGCTCGTCAAAGCAACACCCGACCGCTGTGAGGTTGTGTCGCAATGCCGTTTGATCGACGCCGAGCGGGGGAGTGAACTCCTCGCACCGCCCTGCTGGGCTGCGCCGGTGATTGCCCACGGGTATTGCTATGTCCGTGGGGCCGGGCGGCTCGTCTGCCTCGATCTGCTCGGCGGCTGAAGCACGGCGGTAGCATGCCAGCATTTACATCGAACTCGTGGCGGATTTGTCAAGCCGACAGCCAAGAAAAAAAGGAGCTGGTGAACGCGGGGTTTTTGTGGCGAAAAAACGTCTCTGTCGGGGCCATGGCGGATGGAAGGCCTGAGCCTTTCCGGCCCCGATATTTTCTCTGGACAGTCTGAGCCGCACCTCCCCATACTTTGCCCCTTGAGGATTCGTCGCCTATGCGATCGATGTGCTCGCTGCGTTTTGCCGTCAGCCAACTGACAACCCTGCGTTGGGAGCTTCCGGAAGAGCTTTGTCATTGTGTTGAGCATGGGTTCAATGCCATCTCACTATGGCGTCCCAAGCTTTCCGATATCAGCGTGACTGAGGCCCGCAGCCTCCTTGAGCGAGCAGCCGTGCAGGTTGCCTGCCTCCAGTGGGCCGGTGGTTTCACCGGTAGCGACGGCCGCACGTTTCGGGAAAGTGTTGATGACTGCTGCGAGGCCATCGATACCGCTGAACAACTCGAGGCCGACACACTCGTGGTCTACGCTGGCTGCCGTGGCGGGCACACGCTGTCTCATGCACGCCGACTGGTGCTGCAAGCCCTTCAAGAGCTCGCGCCGATAGCTGCAGCGGCTGGCGTCAGCTTGGCGGTCAAGCCGATTCGTGAACCGGCTGCCCCTGGCTGTGGATTTCTGGCCACACTTGCGGAGGCCGTTGAGGTCATCGAGGCGGTTGACCATCCCCAGGTCGGACTGGCGATCGACCTCTGGGCCTATGCGGACGACCTCGCATCCTTTCGCGATTGCAACCGGCTCGCTCGCCATACCCGCTTGGTCAGCATTGCCGATCGCGTGGGGCCTCTGCATGCCGATCAAGAGCGGCTGCCGCCCGGCCGCGGCGGTCTGCCAATTACCCGTCGGCTTGAGGCCTTGGTGCGGGCTGGCTTTTATGGTGTTGTTGAAATCGATCCAGTTGGTGAGACCGTGGTTCGCGAGGGCTATGAGGCCACCTTGGCGGCGGTCGGCCGATATGCCTCAGGTGCAGCCAGCCGAATTGGTCAGCTCGATACACTGCATCAAACCGTCCGCACTAAAACTCATTTTGCCGAGACGGGAGTCGGCAGTAGAGCCTGAGGGTGATCCTCTCTCTTCGAGGACGATTACTGGTCTGCGACGGCCTTCTCGCGGAGGTCCCAGGCCTCGAGCCAAGCGGTCTCCTGCGGCTCCAGCCCAAAATCGATCCGCAGCCGGCGGTCAAAATCGTCCATATGGGCCGCCCCATAGAAAATCGCCAGTGATTTTTCGCCCTGTCGAAGTTGGGCGTTCAGGACGGCTAGGGCGGCCGCATTACGGTCGGTGATCAGTGAAGAGCCATCCTCTCCACCGAAAGCACTGGTCAGCACGTCCATGTCGGAAAACTGCTCTGCCAAGATTCGCCGCAGCCGCAGTTCCCGGT
>RFVE01000042.1 GCA_009922585.1 Planctomycetia bacterium | reverse complement strand
GTGGGCGATGGTGACCCGGACCGACATGCCGGCCCGGAGGGCATCCCAGTGTTCGTCCCGTTCGATCTCGATGCGGACCGGCACCCGCTGCACAACTTTGGTGAACTCACCAGCGACGACATCGCGGGGTAGCAACGAGAACTCGGCGCCGGTGGCTCGGTTGATCCAGAGCACTCGACCCCGCAGGACGGTGTCGAGGGCAGCGATTTCGAGTGAGCAGCGATTGCCCGGATTGACCCCCGCCAACCGGGTCTCCTCTAGGTTGGCAATCACGTGCAATGCATCAGGGTCAAGGAGTGTGGCAATCGGCAGGCCGGGAGGAGCCTCGTCGCCGGTATGCTTGGCCTTGTGGACGATGACGCCCCTTCTCGGTGCCCTGACTTCGGTATGGGCCAAGGTGTGACGGGCGGCCATCACTGCCGCTTCGGCGTCGCGGACCGCTTCTTCGCGGAGGACCACCATCTGCTCCAGTTCCGCCACCGTCTCCCAGCCGGTCTCGGCGATCGCGACGTCGAGGGCGGCCTTCTTCACCGCCGCCTCCGCCAGGGTGAGATTCTTTTCCGCTACGGCAATCTGCCTGGTGCCCGCCTTGGCCATCCGCTGCTTGGCGAGTGCCGCGTCGAGTTCAGACTGGGTGGCCTCCGCTGCGGTGTTTGCCTCTTCCATCCGCCGGGACGGCACCGCCTCCTGCTCGGCCAGGCTGGTAAACCGGCGGCTGTCGCTGGTGGCCAGGGCATGGTTGGTGCGGGCAACGGCGACGATCGCCGCTGAGGCTGCGATGTTGCCGGCGACTTCCTCTTGGGTAAAGGCGAGCCCTTCTTCGGCCTTCTCCTGTTCGGCCAGGGCCATGCGGTAGGTCTGTTCGGCGAGTGAAATCGTAAGTGGCACC
The DNA here is from genome assembly GCA_009922585.1 of Planctomycetia bacterium. Taxonomy (GTDB): domain Bacteria; phylum Planctomycetota; class Planctomycetia; order Pirellulales; family UBA1268; genus UBA1268. The sequence continues at coordinate 17,456 of RFVE01000042.1, read as the reverse complement.
TCCTTGCGAACCTTGGCGAGGCCGACCTGCTGCCGCTTCAGCTCCGCGCGGGCGATGCCCAGCTTCGCCTCGGCCATCGCCAGTTGATCCTTGAAAGGCGTTGGGTCGATGCTGGCAATCACCTCGCCCGCTACCACGCGGTCGTTCTCTTCAACCCGGAAGGTGACGAGGCGGCCGGTGACGAGCTGTGGGGCAACATGAATCAGTGGTGCCTCAATGAAGGCATCTTCGGTAATCGAATGCGTGGTGCGGAAGGTGGCATAGCGGTAGACCTCCGGGGCAACCACGCCCACCACGGTGCTGATGAGCACCACGGTCACCAGCCCAACCACCAGTGGCCGGCGGAATCGGGACCTGTCGATGGCTGATTCGGATGAAGGCGGTGTCGTTGGGGTGTCAGTCATCAGTCGACTCGGAGGCTGGCGGAGTGATCAGTTCGGCGGCAGTGGGTTCAGGCAGCAAGGAAGGGCTGTCGTCAGCCGGAAAGGTAATACCAGAGGTGAGAAACGTCGGCTCATGCGGGGAAAAATAGTGGCAGCCAACGTCGGCCCCCATGGCGTATTCCAGCCGGGCAAGCGCCAGCAGATAGTCGTAGATGGCGTTTTGATATTCCTGCTCAGCTTGGGTGACAGATGTTTCGGCCTCAAAGACCTCTGCGGCCGTGGCATCGCTAGCACTCGTTGACCTGGAAGGCGATCGTGTCGGAAAGGATCTCGGCCTGGATCATCGCCGACCGCACTTGCGAGTCGGCCTTGCGGATGTCGGCCACCCGCTTGCCCCCCTCGTAGACGCCCCACTCGAGATTGATGAAGCCCAGTGGGATATCGACGTAGCCGCCCGGCTCATCAGCTCGAAAGTTGAAGTAGAACCCGTTGGCGAACACCTTGGGAGCGAAGCCGAGTTTGGCGACCTTGCGGCCTGAGTCGGCGATCGCCACCGTGCGGCGGGCAACGGCAAACTCCCGGCGGCTTCGGACCGCCTCATGCAAGCAGTCGGTCACCGACAGTTCAAACCCGGGCACATCACTGAAGCCGGCCACTGGCGTCGGTTGATGCTGCGGCACCCCCATCGCCAGATTGAGTCCACCGGCGGCGATCCGTTCGGCCGCCTCGGCTGAGTCGCGGAGTTTGAGGGCGGCGGTCAGGGCCACCTCGGCCCGCAGCACCTTTTCCTTTTCGAGCAGGCCGCCCTGCTGCAGTTTGGCGATCGTCTGCCGTTCGCTCTCCAGCCGAGCCACCGACTCATCCGCAATGCGATAGAGCGACCGGGCCCGCAGCAGCTCGTAGTAGGCGATCGTCACCTCGTGGGCGATCGTCTGCCGGGCTCGCACCGACTTCAGCCGGCTGATCTCCTCAGCCAAACCCGCCTGCCGATGAAGGCCGAGCCGGCGGCCAAAGTCGGTGATCAGCCACTGGATGCGGGCCTCGGTCAGGACGTAGGTGGTGTTGTAGTCAAAGCCGATCGGCAAAAAACCCTGCTGGGGCACGTAGGTGCCCTGGGCGGTTGGAGCGCCGGGAATCGGAATGCCGATGCCGCCCACGTTGACCCCAAACTCACCGACGCTGTAGCCAGCACTGACCAGTGGCAGGAAGGCGGCTGAGGTGATGTCGCCAGCCAGATTGGCCTGGGCAATGTTCTCCAGTTCGGCCCGGAGCCGCGGTTGCCTTCGCATGGCGGTTTCGATGCAGGCGTCGAGGGAGAGGCCGCCGTCGGCGTCGTGGGGGAGCGTGGTATCGACGGCGGCAGCGTCGTGGAGGATTTCGGTCTCGTGCCCCGCAAGCACAACCTCGCCAGGCGGTGCCGTAGGCGCGGGTGAGGGCTTCTGTGTCGGTGGTTGGGCTGGCAGTTCTGGTCCCGGCAGCACTGCCTCGGCCGTACGGTCCACCGCCCCTCGGAACCGGTCGCCGGCGCAGCCACCACCCCCAGCCAGCACGCTGGCAACAAGCAGGCAGATCATCGGCATACCTCGTGGTGGTTGCCGTGGTTTGCAAGGCTGGTCAAAGAGCGGGCGAAGGGGCATACCGGAAGCCAAACAGAGCGAGGAACATCACCTCTTCTCTTTTCGGCACAATCGGTAGAGCTGCTCAAGTCCAGGCTGGCTTGGCAGGATGAGGCAAGGGCGGCGGCAGGCAAGGGCAGGTCGCTCGGGTGGGCGGCGAAGTTTGCGGCCTTGTGGCTGTTGGGCTAGACGAAATAGCTGCCGATCGAGTCTTTTGGTGGCTGATAACCCGTTCTGGTTTGCAGCAATTGATGCAATCCATGCGACGGGTCGGTGAGGGTGGCTCTATTGATCAGACGACAGAAAAGACAGCCGTTGCCGTCGACCGCATCGCTCCCCGCGGCGGTGGTGGCGCGGCTGCCTGAGGCCGCCGCCGGATATGTGGGCGAACTGCTGGCTCAGCATCCCGTTGAATTGCGGGTAGTGCCGCGGCGGGCAACCAAGCTGGGAGACCATCGGCCGCCGACTCCTGCAGTGCCCTGGCACCGGATCACCGTCAACGAAGACCTCAATCGTTACGCCTTTCTGGTGACACTGCTGCACGAATTGGCCCATCTGACCACGCACGTCGAGCATCGTGGCCGCCGTCGATTACGGCCCCATGGGCGGGAGTGGCAGATGCAGTTTGCCCGCATTATCGAACCTGTTGTCACGGCAAGGCTTGTGCCTGGTGATCTGATCACAGCCCTCCGGACGGCGGTTGCACGGCCGCGGGCGGCGACGTGTAGCGACAGGCGACTCCTGCTGGCGCTCAGCAGCTACGATCCCATTGACCCGGGGCTGACGCGGGTTGAACACCTTGAGCCTGGCGACCTGTTTCAGCTTGAAACGGGCCGCCGGTTTATCCGTGGGGCCCGGCTGCGGAGCCGGTACCGGTGCATCGAGGCGACAACCGGCGTAGAGTATCGGGTCCATGGGTTGGCCCGGGTGACGCTGGTGGCATCCGACTGACCAGCCTCTGAATCTCGTCAGAAAACCGATGCGATCGGTGACGGGCGGCTGCGGGTTGAAGATTGCCACAGCCGACAAACTTTTCGGGAGCATGTCGGTGATGAACTCACTGCAACGGGTCGTTCTGGTTGTGTTTGGGCTGATGCTCACTGCGGCTCTCTATGCCACTGAAGCATCGCAGCCTCCGGCGTCTTGGCCGAGGTTTCGCGGAGCGGATGCGGCAGGCCAGGGCGGGTTGGTCAGCCCTCCAGCGGACTGGTCGACCGTTGCCTGGAACTGGACAGCCGATCTGCCCGGTCAGGGGCACAGTTCTCCGGTGGTCTATGACGGCCGGGTTTATACCGCCTCAGCCGACGAAGCAGTGAGTGTTCGCTACCTGCTGTGTCATAACCTCACAACCGGCCGGCAGCTTTGGCGGCGGGATTTTCCTGGTGCAATCGAACGGCACCACCAGCAGAACAGCTCGGCCTCCGGCACGGTGACAGTGGACGGCCGTGGGGTCTACTGGCTTTGGGGTACGAGCGAAAATGTTCGGCTTGAGGCACTGACGCATGCCGGAGAGCCACGGTGGGGAGTCGATCTCGGTCCCTTCGTCGGCCCGCACGGCTTTGGTGGCTCGCCCGTCGTCTGGCGTGAACTCGTCATCGTGCCGCTGGAGCAGGATGAAGCAGGAGCGATCATCGCCATTGATGCCACAACCGGAGCTGAGCGGTGGCGTCTGGCGCGGGAGGGTGTTGGCAAGGCGGCCTATGCCACACCCTTGGTGCTCCTGAATGCCGAGGGTGGCCCTCAGGTTATCTGTACCAGTAATGCCCACGGCATCTACGCGATCGATCCGGCCAGCGGTCAGGCACTCTGGGAACAGCCGTGCTTTCCCCGGCGGACGGTTGCCTCGCCGATTGCAGCAGGACCACTACTTGTTGGAACCTGCGGCAACGGCGGGGGCAACAACCTGCTCGTTGCCCTGCGACCACCAACGAAGGGAGAAACGGCAGAGGTCGTCTACGAGATCAGCCGCAGCGTTGCACCCTACGTGCCAACTCCGCTGTATTCACAGGGCAGGCTCTATCTCTGGGGCGATAAGGGTGTGGTGACATGTCTCGATGCAGCGACTGGCACTATCCGTTGGAAGGAACGGGTAGGAGGCAACTTTTCGGCCTCGCCCGTTGCCATCGGAAGCCACATCATCAATGTTTCCAGCGACGGTGAGATCGTCGCGCTGGACGATGCCGATGAGTTTGTGATCCGCAGTCGGTTTTTACTTGAAGAAGAGACCCGGGCAACGCCCGCCATTGCTGCAGGCTGGTTCGTGCTGCGGACTGCGAGCCGACTGCGGGGGTTGCAACTTCAGCCCAGGGCCGACTGACACGCATTCGTTATCAGGCCGAAAAAAGCTGAGGAATCGGCACACCACCATCTGTCACCGGAACAGGCCGGTTGCCGGCATAAAGTGTCTCGTGTGGGTCACAGCCAACTGCTGCCAGAATCGTTGCAAAGAGGTCAGGCACCGAGACCGGCTGCTCAACGATCTTCTCGCAGAGGTCGTCGGTGACGCCGACCGCCTGACCGGTTCGCAAGCCACCGCCGGCAAGCAGAACGCTGAAGGCCTTGCCCTGGTGGCCGCGGCCGCCGCCGCCATCAAAGCCCGACGGCCGGCCGAACTCACCCATCATGACGATCAGGGTTTTGTCGAGCAGCTTTCGCTGTTCGAGGTCATCAATCAGGGCCGCTGTCGCGGTGTCGATGCTTTCAATTAGGACATGCTGCGACTGCTGGCCCTCGTTGTGGGTGTCCCAGCCGGTGCCGTTCTTGAAGTTGAGATCGTACGAGACCTCGACGAACCGGCTTCCCCGTTCAATCAGCCGGCGGGCGAGCAGGCATCGCTGGCCGAACTCGTCGCCGTAGCGGTTTCGGAGGTCAGCCGGTTCGTTTTCCAGGTCGAAGCTGCTCATGAACTCCGGGCCGGCCAGCCGGAAGCCTGCCTTCGCCACCGCGATGTCACCGGCCACACGAGAGTCGTTGCCGGTTTTCGCGAGAAAATCCTGCTGGAGGCCGCGGAGCAGCGCAGCTCGCCGATCGGCCCGCGATTCGCCGATCCGGGCAGGCCGTGTGAGGCCCCGCGGGCCCTGTGCTGTTGAGGTGACCACCAGCGGCCCATGCTCAGCGCCCAGAAACCCAGGATTGCGACCAGCGGACCGCTGGCCCATCAGGACATAGCTGGGCATCAGTTCGCTGCCCGGTCCCTTCACGGCGGAAACGATTGAGGCCAGCGACGGGTAGACGATTGTCCCGCTGACCGGGCGACCAATATGCATGCGGTAGGCTGCCGCCCCGTGCTCGTCGATGACCTCGTGATGAACCGAACGAACTGGCACGCACTTGTCCATTCGGGGCGCCATCTGCCGGAGATGTTCACAGATCTGGACGTTTGGAATCGCCGTGTCGATGCCGGCGTAGGCCGAACCCGGGTCCTTGCGGCCGTCTTTTGTGACCCGCTTTTGATCCCAGGTGTCGACCTGTGACTGACCGCCTCCCATCCAGAGCAGGATCACATGCTCGGCCTTGCCGAGGGCGGGTGCCGCAGCGGCTGGGGTGGCGGCGGCGAGTCCAGGCAGGCCGATGATGCCAGTGGCAGAAGCGGTGAGAAAATCTCGGCGTGTACAAAGCATGGATGAACTCCGTGCAGAAAGTTGGGGTGGCGGTGTTGGTCGATTCGCGTCTTCAAGCCAAAGCGTGTCGCATCAGGGCACCCAGGAAAACTCTGGGCTGTTGATGAGGGCCCACTGGAGATCCTCTGCCTGCTCCCGCCAGACTGGCTTCAGCCTTCGGGTCGGCGGGTCGCCCGCTTCAAGTTCAGCGACACGGTCAAGAACAAGAGCGTCTGCCCGTGGATCGAAGTGGTTCCGCCATGAGATCCGGCGACGGAAGATCGGTCGCTGGCGTTCGCTTTCGGTAGTCAGCCGATCGGTAAAGCCCTCACGGATCAACGGGACAAAGCGATCGCGTTCGTCTACCGTTGCCCGCCGGCCGAGGATGGCGAGGCTGACTGCGTGCACGAACGCCTCAGGGGTTTTGGCGGCGATGGCCTCTTGTGTCAGCTGAGCGTCGGCTGTCGCGTCGAGCAGTCGGGCTGCGGCGGGGCCATTGGCGAGCATCAGCGGCTGCAGCGGCGTGGGAACCGCGGTGGGCCGATCCTGGGGGTCTTGCCGTTGGGGCCGCCAGCCGTAGGCCTGAAGCAGTTCGTTGAGCATGTCGACCTCGGGTAGCCGCAGCGAGTTACGGTCCCGTTCGCTGGCGGTGCAAACGAGTTGCCAGGCCCGGGCGGGCCGACCAAGTTCCAGAAAGGTTTTACGGGGCTGTGAGCCGTCTTGGCCAAAGCCCTGCACCTCACCCCGCATCGGCTTGCCAGTTGCCGTATGCAGTGAATCGACCAGCTGTTCAGCAGTCAGCCGCCGCCGGATTGGACCGCGAAGCTGGCGGGCATCAGTGTCATGCGGGCCGATGCCGGGGACGACCTGCCGCTGGTAGAAACGGGATGTCATGATCAGTCGGGCGAGATTTTTCACGTCATCGCCGCTGACAAGGAGTTCCCGGGCCAGAAACCGCAGCAGGTCGGGGTGCGATGCCTCGCGATCGGTCCAGTCGCTTGTCTCCGAAACGAGGCCGACTCCCGTGAGCCGAGTCCAAAGCCGGTTGGCGAGCACCTCGCGAAACCGCAGGTTCTTCGGGCCGGTAATCGCTTCGGCGAGTTGATGGCGAGAATCTTCGGTGGTGGCGGCACTGCTGCCGAACTGCCTGAATGGCCAGTTCGGCGAAATTGCCGTCCCCGGCGTGACCGAGACAGTAACCAGCATCTCCTCGAGTTCGGCTGGAGTTCCTGGAACACTGCTGGTGGCGGGCACGTTCAGCGGTTTGCGGTTGAGCATTGCCGCCATCGAGAAAAGCTGTTCCTGTTTGAACGGGTGATTCGGTGCGTCGTGGCAGCGGGCGCACTTCATTTCGATACCGAGAAACGCGGTGCCGAGGATGTGGGCTTTCGCCGCCATCGGCACGTCATTCTGTGAGGCCATTGCGAAGCCGGCCGGGCCACCGAGATACGAGCTGCCTTCCATCAAAATGAGGTTCGTGACGAACCGGTCCATTCCCCAGTTGTCGACGAGGGCATCGTGGATGTACCAGCGAAACGGGCCAGTGTTGTTGAGGGTGGGTTTCGTGAGTGCGGGGTTTTCCGCGAGTACATCCATCCAATAGGGCGTCCAGTGGTCGGCCCACTCCGGCAAGGCCAGCAGGCTGTCGATCACGGCCGCACGATCCAGCGGCGTTGGTGTGGGAAGCTGCCTGCCAAGTTGCCGGAGCTCGGCCAGCGTCGGAATCCGTCCCGTCAGGTCGAGCGTGGCCCGCCGCAGGAAGGCGTCGTCATCGAGAAGCGGCTGCGGCTCAAGGCCCTCGGCTTCGAGCCGCGCCTGGATGAATCGGTCGATCTGGTTGCCAACCTCTCCTTCGTTGCTGACAGCGGGAAGACTGATGGGTGGGCCGGCTGCCTGAGCGGCAGCTTCGTGCCGGCCTGCCCAGCGGGCATCCTCAGTGGCATCGAGGGCGTTGCGGGCGGCGCGATTCCAGGCCGTGACCAGAGCTGTCTCGCGGTCGAGGAGACGCTGCCAGTTGGCGTCATCGGGCTGCCAGTCGGCCCCGAGAACTTTGAACGGTTCGCCCGGGGCGGCGACGGCGACGAGAAACTCACCCAGCTGTGGCACCCGGTCCTCTCCGCCGAGCAGTCGATAGGCCTCAAAGCGGTGCGGACGCCCATCCGATTCGAACTCGACCACCGTGTCGAGATGGGCCGCTATCTGCTGGACGACCCCGTCCGGCGGTACCGTCAGATCGTCCAATCGACCGTGGGCCGAACCGCTCGGTTTGGGCCTGGTCTTCTGCTCGACAATCAACGTCTCATCGAGATAGACCCGGGCCGCATCAAGGCTTCGAAGGAGCAGCCGACAAGTTCCAGCGGGCAGTGTGGTCTCTGTCGCCAGCCGGACCATCGAACCGGCCGGCCGGTCGCTGATCAGTCCGCGGTCGTTGTAGCGGTTCGGCAGTCGGGTGAGGGCAAATCCGTCGCAGGTGAACACCGGCTCGGTATGAGTCGATTCAGCGAACCAACTCCGCATTGGAAGGTCGGAGATGGTCACGGCGGTTGTCTGCTCGGCGACCGGCAGATTCTCCGGTGGCCAGGGAAGGCCTGGTCGCTGGCTGTCGACCCACGTATTCCGCTCGGCAATGACCGCGAGCGGCAGTGTGTCGCGATAGATCATGAGTCCATCGATGAGACCGGGAAAGAGCTGGCCATTGCTGTGCGAACCACCAATCCAGAGGTCGTCGTTGTCGGTGACTGGAGCGGCGGCGGAGTTGCCCAGCATGTCCCACGTTCCATCAGTCTGCTTGCCATCGATGAAGCCAACCGCGTCATCACCAGTGCCAAACGTGTAGATCAATGCAACATGGTGCCAGCGCCCGTCTACTGGGACCGACGCCTTGCTGGTCCAACGGTGGGCCCGTTGAGTTCCCGGAACGCTGGAGTCCATCCAGAGGAAAGAGAGCTTGGTAGTTCCACTGCCGGTGAGCCGGAGCGCGTAATTTTGATTGGTGTCATTTGCTTTGCCGGCAACTGTGTGTGTCCTGCCCTTACCGACGATGGAGGGGAAAACGCCACCGGGAGCGGCATCAAGCCGAATCCAGGCCTCAATGCTCAGGGTGTCACCACTGCCGAAGTCGAGGGGGCTTTCGTCACCCGGATCGATCACCTTGGGAAAGCTGTTTGGGCGCGGGAGAAGAGATGCCGTGCCCTCGGGCACCCGGCTGGGCCCCCGAGTGATCTTTCCCGGTCGCTTCCAGGGGTGGTCAGCTTGGAGGAGTTTTTCGAGAACCAGCACCGGCTCAGGCGGTATCTGCTGTTCAGTGCCCGTGGCGGTCAAGGCCGCCACCGCCATCACTGCCGCCGTTCCCAGGCGAGCCAACAGCCCGTTGAAAAACCATTCGCCCCTGCAATTACGCATGTGCCGCCCCAACCGATTGACGTTATTCGCTGTGCCCTGCCGACGTCGGAGAGTGAATCCAGAACAGACCGACCGCTGATAGTGGTCTACGTCACCAGCCGAAAAGAATTATACAAACCGACCGTCCCCCACTCATGGCACTTGTGACGACACAGCCCGGCTTTCTTGCGACTGAAAACCGTCTCAGCACCGATTACAAGCAACGTTGGAGGGGATTTTGAGCCCTGGAAACCCGCCTTGGCCTGCAGGTGAGGATTACTGCCGCGATCGGGTGGCCCGACTGCCCCCAGACTGTCCAACTGAACGCACCGATCGTGGCCGCGGCTGGCTTGGCCGCGAAACTGTTCGGGTGTTTCGACGCCGGATGCTGTTGCCGTAAAAGTGCAGCGGGCGGTTGGGCCGCTGCTCGATCGGTGTGTTTTCAAAGCCGGTGTTGGCGGCAACGACGGGAACGCCACCGAGGGAGGTCGAAAGAACGGTCAGGAGGGCGAGGGTACGCATGACAACTGCCTGAGGTGGAGGAGGGCCGGCACACCGCAATCATGGCACGCGGCCGGCTTATGGTGCGTCCGCAAACGGATGCCAGACGTGCGACCGACTGCCTTGTCGGGCAGCAGAGCATGCGTAATCGCTACAACCCGACAGGCAATCGAGCGATGCCGTGGCTGGTGCGAGGCCTCTGACTGAGCAAGGCAATTACCTCGGGTGCGACCCGATCGGCTCTGAGGCCATTGAGACTGAGCTGCCAGCCCCGATGGCGTGCAAGTGCAGCGGCGGCTGGTGCTGAGATGGCAGGCAGGCCGTTCAGGTGCAGGCCATGCCTGAGGCCGGCGACCGCTACGGCCACCTCTGCTGACAGACTCTCAATGCCGTTGAGGCAAAGGTCACCCTGGTGACGTGCCAACGCAACGCCATCACTCACCGAAAGCCGTGTGATTCCGTTGAGGCTGAGGTGGTCAGTATGCCCGGCGAGTGCTTCGGCGACACCAGGAGCAAGTGATTTGAGCCCATCGAGCTTCAGTGGTGCGATTACACGAGCAAGGCCGGTTGCTGCCTCGTCAGTTAGTTCAGTAAGGCCCGTGAGTACAAGGCTTTTTCGCTGTCCACCGAGCTTTGCAGCAGCAGTCGAACAAATTTTTTCCAATGCGGGCAGGCTGAGAATGCCACGGCTTTTCCCCAGCACCTTGGCCACCTCGGGGGTAAGTGTCTGAAGGTTGGGCAGAAAGATGTCAGCGGCCGTGCCAACCAGGAGGTCGGCCTGAGCGGCAGTGAGCTGGGTCTCGTAGCAGACCACAAAATTTGACGGGCGGGGCTTCTCACCACAGACCAGCAGGATTCCGTCAACCAGAAGATTGACGCAGTTGCCGTAGGCTGGGATCGGTTTGTTGCCGGCGGAGTAAGGGCGGCCATGCCAATCGGCGTTGACGGTGACCCCGGCAGACGGTGGTTCCTGGCCGCCTGACAGGTTCAAGTTGTTCAAGAACTCAGCGTTGCAGCCAAAAAATGTTACCAGCGGTAACAAGCAGCACAGCCAGTTGCTGCGGTGGACTCGAACTGAAATAGATGGAGTCGTGGTGCACATTGGAATCTCTCCAGGTGTCGCCGATTGGCAGCAGGTGCCCCTCGGCGAAAAAGATGTCGGTCAAGGTGTGAATCAAGCCGGCAACACAGGCCCGCAGGCAGATTGATACTGTCGCAGCACGTGCGACCGGCTCAGAAGTCAAGCGGAGGGATGGAGGGGTGGGCAGGATTATATTGCACGAAAGGTTTTTTTGTGTGCAGATTGCGCAAGAAATGCAATAAGCGAGATCGTCTGTGAGTTTTACGTGACGCGTTCGTCACTCGTGCTGAGAGCCAATTTTTTCATGCCATCACGCCCTGCTACCATCGCCCGCCGCCCTCGCGATCCAGTTCGTACCAAGGGCAGGCTGCTTGCAGCTGGCATTGAGCTTTTCGCTGCGCACGGCTTTCACGGCGTTGCGGTTGACGCGATTGTTGCTGCAGCTGGCTGCAACAAGCGGATGCTGTATCACTATTTCAGTGACAAAGAGGGGCTTTATGCCGCAGTGCTCCAGGCGGTCTACGCCCGGATGGAACAGGTCGAGATGAAGCCACTTCCGGCCGCGGCGACCACCGCCGATGTTGTCCGGGAGATGATGGCCCGCCACTTTGAGTTTCTTGCCCGGGACTCCGAGTTCGTGAACCTGTTGATGTGGGAGAACCTCAATCAGGGCCGGGTGCTGGCCAGGTATCCGGACCTGCTCACGAAAACGCCTGTCATCACGCGCCTGCGGGAGGTTCTCGATGCCGCCAAACGTCGCGGAGAGATTGGTGACGTTGGTGACGTCCGGCACCTGCTCATCCTGATGATGGGCATGTGCTTCATCTATTTCGCCAACCGGCACACGCTGCACCAGGCAATCGGGCTCGATCTTGACCAGCCGCGGGTGCAGGCCGAGGGCCTGGCCATGGCCCAGCGGATGTTCCTGGCCTATCTGGGGCTTGCTAGAACGGAGGACGGACCTGCTGGGAGTCGCAAGGCCGTCAACAGGACCTGGTTGCGATGGCTGACGGCCAGAGCCATCGGAATGTGGACATAGCGACCGTGCCAACGGCCAACCACCATCTGGGTGCGGCCGGCCATGGCTGCATGGACGGCATGCTGGGCCAGCCGCAGGCAATAGACGCTGTCGTAGGGGTTCGCCTCGACGCTGCGGATCTGGTAGCTCGGGTCGATGTATTTCAGATTGATCTCAACACCAGCGGCATCAAAGTGCCCCCCGATGCGTTCCTTGAGAAACAGTCCGATATCGCTCAGCCGTCGATTCCCAGAGGCATCGACCGCTGCCTGGTCGGCTGCCAGGAGATCCTGTCCGGCCCCTTCGGCCGCGACTACCACGGCATGGCCGGAGCGTTTTACCCGATCCATCAGGTGGTCAAGAAAGTTGTTCGGGCCTTCGAGAGCGAAAGGAACCTCAGGGATGAGCACGTAGTTGGCATCAGGTTCAGCAAGTGCGGCGTAGCAGGCGATGAAACCCGAGTGCCGGCCCATCAGCCGGACCAGGCCGACACCGTTGGGCGAAGCCTTGGCCTCAACGTGGGCTGAGCGGATCGACTTCGTCGCCTCAGCGAAAGCAGTCTGAAAGCCGAAGCTCTGGTCGATGTAGGGAATGTCATTGTCAATCGTCTTGGGAATGCCGACTACTGCGATCTTCTGGTTGCGGGTGGCGATCACCTCGGCAATCTGCATCGCTCCTCGCAGCGTGCCATCGCCACCGATCACGAACAGAGCGTTAATGTTCATCCGCTCGAGGCAGTCGACGATCTCTTCAGAGTCTTGGCCGCCCCGCGAGGTGCCGAGGATGGTACCCCCTTCCTCATTGATATCGCTGACCACCGCCGGGCTGAGGTCGACCACGTCATGGCCGTAGCGGGGAATGAATCCCTGATAGCCGTTGCGAAAGCCGTAGATCCTGGTGACGCCGTAGTGAAAGGTCAGTTCCATCACAATACCGCGAATCACATCGTTGATGCCGGGGCAGAGTCCGCCACAGGTGACGATGCCAACCCGCATCTTGGAGCCATCGAAAAAGATCTGCTTGCGGGGGCCGGCAGGCTCGAAGCCAGGCAGGGCGTCGAGTGCCAACCCGCTGCCTTCGGCCAGTTGTTTTGTGTCGTAGAAATAGACTCGGTCATCGACATCAACATAGTGGGCAGAGGTGCTGCGAGATTCGATCATGCCGCGAATCGGCGAGTCGATGCGGCAGGAGCCGAGACTTGTGACAGTCAACTCTTCAGCGGTGGCCATGGCAGGTCTCCGGGGCGGGCGTCGTGGTGGGAGTCAAATGATCAGCCGGTGGTCCGCATGCCAGCGGCGATCCCCTGCACACAGAGTCGCAGGAGGTCGCCAACGGCAGGGTCGAGTTGGCCATCGTCCGCCTGCGGGGCCGCGGCCCGACGCCGCATGAACTCGATCTGAATGAGGTTGAGCGGGTCGATCGACGGGTTGCGGGCCTCAATCGACCGCTGGAACCAAGGGGTGTTGGCCAACAGTTCGCCGCCGCCGACGATGTCGAGGATCGCCTGCCGGGCCTTGTCCCGCTCGGCTGCAATCCGCTGCCAGATCCGCCGCCGGATGTCGTCGTCACTGCAGAGTTCGGAGTATCGCTGGGCGATCACCATGTCGGCCTTGGCGAGGGCCAGGGTGGCGTTGTCGATGGTCGCCTGGAAAAACGGCCAGCCCCGATACATGTCGCAGACCGTTCGCCACTGCTGCCGGTCGTCGTACTTGATTTCGATCAGGGCTGTGCCCAGACCATACCAGGCGGGGATCATGCAACGGTTCTGGGTCCAGGCGAAGACCCAGGGGATTGCCCGTAGGTCGTCGAGGCTGCGTTCACCCCGGCGGCGGGAGGGCCGCGAGGCGATCGGCAGGTTCTCGATGTCCTCAATCGGTGTTGTCTGTGAGAAATAGCTGATAAAGCCGGGCTGGTCGACCAGTTCGCGGTAGACCTCGCGGCTGCGGACCGACATCTGCTCGGCCAGTTCAGTCCAGGCCGGTTCGGGGTCGACCCGACGAACACTCGAGGCGACGAGCGTTGCCCACGAGACCTGCTCGAGGTGGCGGCTGGCGATCTCGGCGTCGTCGTACCGTTCAGCGAGCACCTCGCCCTGTTCGGTCAGCCGTAGCGACCCGTCCAGGCTTTTGGCCGGCAGCGACAGAATGCCCCGGGCTGCCGGGCCACCGCCGCGTCCCAGTGAACCGCCCCGACCATGAAAGAACGTCAGCCCAACGCTGCGGGCCTCAGCGATGTCGTGCAGCCGCCGCTGGGCATCCTGCAGCCCCCAGCAGGCCGCCAGATAGCCGCCGTCCTTGGTGCTGTCGGAGTAGCCGACCATCACGATCTGCCGGTTTCCGCTGCGGGCGAGGTGGTCGGCGTAGGCCGGCTCGTCAAGGATTGCTGCCAGGGTTTCCTCGGCGTGGGCGAGGTCGCCGATCTTCTCGAAGAGCGGCACGATAGCGATGGTATGGTCACTGACCGGTTCGCCCTGAGCCTCGGCCCGGCCGACGGCCCACCGCCAGAGCCAGAGTACTGCCAGCACATCGGCCGGCGTTCGGGTCAGGCTGATGATCGAGCCACCCAGGCAGCCAGCGCCGAAGCGGACGGACGCCCGTTGGAGCGTCGCGAACAACTGCAGCGTGTCGCTCGTGAGCGGGTCGAGCGTTTCTGTGGGGAGATCGCCGACGCTGCCCATCGTCTCGATCAGCAGCCGGCTGCGGTCGGCGTCGGGGAGGGCTGCGTAGGCGGCCTTCTCCGGCAGCCGTCCGATGGCGGCGAAGATGTCACCAAGAATCTCCTCGTAACGGCGGGCATCCTGACGGATGTCTAGCCGGGTCATGTGGAGGCCGAAGGTGCGAACAAGATCGAGCCACTGGCGGGCAGGGGCGTCGAGCGACAGCCCGTGGTCCCGGTCGAGGCCATCGACGATGCGGGCAACATCGGCCTCGAAGTCTGCAAGATCGGTGTAGGCCAGCGGTGAGAGCGGTTCGTTGAGAGAATCGGCACGAGATGCCTCCAGCCGAAGCCGGATCATCCGCAGCCACTGCCGATAGGCCTCGTTGGGCGGAATCGTGGATTCAGTACGGTCGAGTTGAGGCCACTGTTGCCGAAGCTCTTCCAGCCGGGCGAGCAGTTCATGGGCCCCCGGTGCCGACTTCAGGGAAATCGTCAGCATGTCATGCAGCCGCCGGCACCACTGAAGATGCGTGTCGATCGCCGCCCGCCGAAGCCTGATCAGGGTCTGCTCAGTGATCTCGGCTGTCACGAAGGGGTTGCCGTCACGGTCGCCCCCCATCCAGGAGCCGAAGGAGAGAAACCGCGGAATCGTGAAGTGGGCCTCGGGAAAGGTTGCCGCCAGACCCCGCCGCAGGGCTGCATAGACGTCGGTCACTGCGGACCAGAGCCGGGGCATGATCGACAGGCCCCGTTCAACTTCATCGAGCACGGTCGGTCGGCTGGGCCGCAGAAAGTCGGACTGCCAGAGAATGGCCAGTTCGCTGCGGAGTTCGCTCTCGAGCGTCGCTTTCTCGCGGGGCAGAATGTCCGCGGTATCGAGCCGCTTCAGGCAGGCCCGCATCCGCCGCAGTCGGGCCCGGATGCTGCGACGTTTGGCCTCGCTGGGATGGGCGGTGAAGACCAGTTCGATCGCCAGCCGATCGAGGGCCTGTTGAACCTCTGCCGGGCCCAAGCCCAGTTGCCTGAGTTCTTTCAGGCCGGCGGCAAGCGATTCGCCCAGTGGCTCAGGAAAGCTTGTACGCTCGCGGTCACGAAGCACCCGCACCCGCTGTCGGTCCTCGGCGATGTTGACCAGATCAAAATAGATGGTCATCGCCTGGACAACATCCCGGGCGGTGGCTGGCTCGAGCGACTCAATCCGCTCGGCCAACGGCTGCTCGGCGGCATGCTCACCGCCGCGGCGTTCCCGTGCCAGCCTGCGGATGACGGCCAGCCGGTCGAAGGTCTCCTGGCCGGCGAGTTCGACGATCACGCCCTCGAGCACACCTTCAAGCAGGCGAACATCGCGGCGAAGCAGGTCGTCGTTGACCATCGGGGCCTGGCGGGCATGGGGAGGGAAGTGGGCAATGGACAATCAACCGCCTTGAGCCACCGAAAGGATACGGGACGCAGCCAGTTTTGCAAAACGACCATCAGGTCGGAGGTGGTGAAGTTCTCGTCGCCGAGCGAGATGCGCCCAATGCTTCTCAAGCATTCACCGCCCCCGAGCCTCGTCCAGCGTGAAGGGTTCTCAGGAGGCTGGGAGCGGAGGTTTTGTTGGTGCGCCAGGCGGAACGGAACGTGGGGAAGCCAGAGCCACGAGCCGAGGGAATGCGGTTCGGGGATCAAACAACGTGATTTCCCTCAGCTTGCGCTTCGGCCTTCGAAGCGTGTACTTTTTGACGGACTTTTTTGCTGATCGCCGTGAACGCGCAACATCAAAACTTGCGTTTCGGGCTTCGAAGCATCGGGCTCCTCAGCCCTTAGCCGATCAGCCGCTTCATTTCTCGAACGGCCTCGGTCATGCCGACAAAGACGGCCCGAGCGACGATTGAGTGGCCGATGTTGAGCTCGTGCATGCCGTCAAGTGTGGCCACCGGCACGACGTTCCGGTAGGTGAGCCCGTGGCCGGCGTTAAGGGTCAGGCCGGCTTGCCGTGTGAGGGTGGCGGCCCGGGCGAGCGCCTGCATTTCGCGGTCACGGTCGGCGTCTGCTGAGGCATTGGCGTAGCTGCCGGTATGCAGTTCGATGGCCACCACCCCAAGGTCAGCCGACGCCTCGATCTGGGCCGGGTCGGGGTCGATGAACAGGGAGACGACGATGCCGGCGGCATGCAGTTGCTCGACCGCCGTCGTGACGGCCAGCCGCTGACCAACGACATCGAGACCGCCCTCGGTGGTGACCTCAGCCCGGTTTTCCGGGACGAGGGTCACCTGGTCAGGCCGTACCCGGCAGGCGATTGCCGTCATTGCCGGCGTGATGGCTGACTCAAGGTTGAGTTTCACCTGAACCGTCTCTTTGAGCACCTCGAGGTCACGGTCCTGAATGTGCCGGCGATCTTCGCGAAGGTGGACCGTGATGGCATCGGCTCCACCCAGTTCCGCGGCCGCGGCGGCCCAGACCGGATCGGGCTCAACCGTGCGGCGGGCCTGCCGCACGGTGGCGACGTGATCGATATTGACGCCAAGAGTGGCCATGCAACGTGCTCCATGAAAAAGATAACGGCCCCGGCCGGGTGGCCGGGGCCGTTTCGACTGCTCAATTGAGCCTTTCCGCTCAGACTTCCTTTTTCAAGAGGATGACCGCGTTCCCGCGGGGCGTGCGAATCTGCAGCACCACGCCGGCTTCAGGGGTCTCTTGCTCAATCGCCTCGGCAAACTCGTCGATTGATGTGACCGGCGTTTTGCCGACCTTGCGAATCAGCACGCCAGGACCGAGCCCGACTTCAGCGGCAAGACCATCGGGATCGACCCGATCGACCAGCACACCGTCGAAGCCTTCATAGGCATCCTGAGCGACCGAGCC
This sequence comes from Planctomycetia bacterium, assembly GCA_009922585.1. Classification (GTDB taxonomy): domain Bacteria; phylum Planctomycetota; class Planctomycetia; order Pirellulales; family UBA1268; genus UBA1268. Next base: position 375 of record RFVE01000042.1, on the reverse strand, counting down.
CTTGTCGCGAACCTCGAGGCCAAAGGCCTTTGAGTAAAAGGTCTCCTCGCCACCAGGAGCAATTTGCCGGCCTTGTTCACGCTGGCCAAACTGCTCCGGCAATGTCTTGACCTCGACCTTGACCGTCACCTCGCGGCCATCACGCAGCACGACGACATCGTGCGGCTTGCCGATGGCCGACCGCTCGACCACTTCCTGCAGTGTTCGAGGGCTGTCGACGGGCTTTCCGTCGAACGAGACCACCACGTCGAGGTCCTGCATGCCAGCCTCCTTGGCGGGCGTGCCGGGCATCACCTCAGTGACAAGCACACCCTTGCGGTCTGCTGCACCGAGCTTGGAGGCCATGTCGGCTGACAGCGGCGCGATCGAGACCCC
>RFVE01000410.1 GCA_009922585.1 Planctomycetia bacterium | reverse complement strand
TAGACACGCGGGCGGATGTAGCCAGGCGGTGCCGCCAGGCCATCTGCCCACCAGCAGGTGGCGGCGTTAAAGACGATGTTTCCTCGGGGACCTGGATAGACCGTTGCCGTGTAGCGGCCACCATTGGGCTTGCCGGGCGAGGACTGCGTGGGGCCGGTGGCCACGATCTCGAGGCCCGGAATCGGGGCTGGGTCTCCATGCCACTCCCAACCGATGACCCCCGGAATTGCGTCTCCAGCCTGCATCCCGGTTCCGGCATAGATCCAGTGGTCGGCCGCCGTACAGATCCAGTCAGCACCACCGGTGACAGGCCCTGTGGAGTGCGCCCCCATTAGCTCATTGCCGTAGGGCCGCTCGTGAGGCAACGAACTCATCGCCGCGAATTCCCGCGTCCCGCCCGGTGGTCCGAACACTCCGACCCGCTCGAAGGCTCGTTGGCGTTCGTCGAGCAGAATCTTTCCGCACACCGCGTTGCCGGAGAAGAAGCCCACCGACACGCCAGCTTCGATCGCCGCCTGAACGTTACGAAACATCTCAATCGTCCAATATTCGTCATGACCGATGCTCAGGAATCCCTTGGCCCGCCGCAGGCCGGCCGGGTCGCGGTGGGTGTCAAGGTTCGAGATGTAGGTGACGTCATACCCGAGAGACTCGAGCCAGAAGGCAAAGGGAAACTCCCAAAGGAACCACTCACCCGACCCGACCGACAGAGGCTGGTCGAGGATCTGGCAGTACTTGCCATAGGGACGGTCGAAGCCGACCTGCACGCCCCCGCCCCAGTACCACTTCTGCACTCCATTGTCATACAGTGCGAAGTTGTCAGGCCAGCGGTTATAGGCCTGCCAGGTGAAATCGCTGCACTGAAAGATAAAGTCGGCAGGGCGTTCGTCCCGGACGATGAAGATCGCATAACTCTGTGGAGCAGGTTCACCGGCGGTTCCCACGCAGGCGAGCTTTGCGAGGTAGACGCCGCTTGGCCAGTCGTTTGGAATCGTCAGCTTGGCTGTCGCCGACCAGACGCACCGCTGCAGCCGTTTCTCGCCGACTGGAGGCTCGGGCTGCTCGCTGCCGGCAAACTCCCCAAGACTCGCCATGAACCGCCCCCCGTCACCCCCGTACCAGCCCATCCGATAGAGATCGATCGTGAAGTGGCGTGCTGGCCGTGTGCTCACGTAAATCGTCAGCCTGTCACCGGCCCGAACGCTGGCGTCGGAACACCAGCCTTCGATCGCCGGGCTGCGGTATTTGGTGGCCGGATCGATTTCCACATGGGAGAGCATCCAGTCCCGCGTGCCCGATCTGGCGTTTTCGAGACGGACTGGGTTCTCAGTCTCTTTCCCCTCTGCCGGCGTCGTCGGAATTGCTGCTCCACCGGTGGCCGCCGCAGCGGCAAGCAAACTGACGGCCTCTCGCCGCGAGCAGCGGTCGGCGCGAGATCGAGGGCGTGTCGATGCCATGAAAATGTTTCTCCAATGCGAGCCCGAAGCATTCGCGAGTGGTTCAAAAAAAGTTTGATGGTCACTTCGCCCGCGCGAGAAAGGCGACGAGATCGGCGACTTCCTGAGGCGTGAGCAGCGTATCGTAGCCCTTCGGCATCAGCGACACGGTGCCCGCCTGAAGAGACTCGATCGCAGCTCGACGGATTCGCTCGGTGGCGGTCGCGCTGGTCTGCAGCATCACCTCAGCCGCGGTCTCCTCGCGGATGATGCCGGCGAAGGAACGGCCATCATCGGTAAGCACCACGACCGGCTCGTAGCTGCGGACAAAGCTT
>RFVE01000409.1 GCA_009922585.1 Planctomycetia bacterium | reverse complement strand
GCCGTCAAGACCAGCGGCGATCTCATGCTGCTGAAGGTTTCACCGGCAGGCTTTGAGGCCCTGGCAACTGACCGCCCCCTGCCCGGCACCCTCCGGGCCCTGCCGGCCCTAGCAGCCGGCCGCCTCTACCTGCGAGACGACGACACGCTTGCTGCTTTCGATATCGGCAGGCTACGCAAGCGCTAAACCGTCGTTACGAAAGATCTTCTGCGGAGAGCAGGCGGGCCCCGTGATAAACCGTTAGGAACATGACGTCTGCCCCGTCCGTGCGATAAATCAGGCGATAACGCCCCTGAAGCACCTCCCGATAGGGCTGCTCAGGATCTTCAGGCACGAGCCCGCCCGATTCGGGATAGAGGCCAAGTTGGCAAGGAAGTTCGGCACGGATTCAGTGGCGGCTCTGAGGCACTGAAGAACCGTGAATCCCCGGCTTGCGGCTTGTGATAATCCGCGGAGCGGAACTCCTGGAAGCCCGAGGCGCGAGCCGAGGGAATGCATTTCTGGGTTTAAAAAAACGCGGTTTCCCTCAGCTTGCGCTTCGGGCTTCAAAGCATGAGCTTTTTCTCAAGGGTACGGGTGAAGCCGCGTTATCAAAACCTGCGGCAAGACGGAGAGTCGTCTGGTACTCATGCTATTGCTCGGCAACTGGCGTGCCGAACAGGATCGCCAAGCTGGTCCGTGCGATCAAAGATTTTTTGGGCAAAAAGCCGCGGCCCCAGCGGCGAGTAGCTCGCGACATATTCCACGAGTGTCTCAAGTTGCTCGATAGCCCGCAGCGACCAAATTACTCGAGCCATCGCTTCAGTCGGTCTCTCGCGGCATCTTGTTCGAGCATGCGACCTTCAGCAATATCTCGCTCACCACGCTCAATCGCATCCAACAAGCAGACCTGCTCAAGAAATGCGTCAACATTGACATCGCCGGGGAAGGCATCAAGAACTACCTGCACTTGCAACTTTTCCATCAGGCCTTCTTCCTTTCCAAAGCCGCGGCTTCGCTGAAAGGAAAAGCAAACGTTTCGTTAGCTTCGCTTCCGCGACAGCATGAATTCGTTGCCCTCGGTGTCGGCGCACATGGCCAGATGCGGCGGCTCGCCGTTTTCCTCGCGCGGCTCGTGGGTGAGGATGCCACCGGCAGCGGTGACCTCGGCGGCTCCAGCCACCACATCGGCCACCTGAAAGCTTAGCCCTGTCCACGTGCGCTTCCCTTCGCCGCCGCTGTGTATACCGATTGTGGACCCACAGATATCGAGGTCGGTCACCGCCGGATTTTGCCTCGTGATTTTGGCCCCGAACAGAGTCTCGTAAAATCGGACAGCCCGCTCAGTGTCGGCCGCCCAGATCAGGTACTTCACGCGTTCAACATGCATCCGAGAACCGAGGAACTTTGCAAACCCATCCCACCAACTATTCACCCACTCAGCTATGAAATCACTGACAAAGCACCTCACCTTCACCATCCCCGCCCGGATGGGCTTTGAAAATATCACGTCGACGATCGAGGCCCTCGTGGCAGAGTCAGGCGTGCAAGAGGGCCTCTGTCTGGTCAACGCCATGCACATCACGGCCAGCGTCTTCATCAACGACGACGAGCCCGGCCTGCATCGCGACTACGCCAAGTGGCTGGAGCAGCTGGCCCCCTTTAATGCGAGCCCTAAAGTCTACGACCACAATCGCACCGGTGAGGACAATGCCGATGCGCATCTCAAGCGGCAGGTGATGGGCCGCGAGGTGGTGGTGGCGATCACCGCCGGCAGACTCGACTTCGGTCC
>RFVE01000408.1 GCA_009922585.1 Planctomycetia bacterium | reverse complement strand
TTTTGCTGCGGTGCCGCCAGAGGATGCCGCCTGTGGCCTGACCGTGCTCTGCGGCGCCAAGCAACTGCGGGCTGTCCCGATGAAGCTGCTGCGGGAGTGGGCGGCCGAGACGGCGGGTCTCCCGCTCTGGCTGCTCGAAGAGTGCTATGCCCACGTCGGCGATCTGGCCGAGACGCTGGCCCTCGTGCTGCCAGAGACCTTTCCGACTGAACCGCAGGCATTTGAACAGCCCGCTGCTGATTCCTTCAGCCTTTCTCAATGTCTGGCTGAGACCGTCCGCGGTCTCAAGGGCCGCAGCGACGCCGAGAAACGACGGGTGGTCGAAGCGACCTGGCGACGGCTCGCACCCCGCGAGCGAATCGTCTGGCACAAGCTGCTCACCGGTGGCTGCCGCGTCGGCGTCTCGCGGACACTGGTTGCCCGAGCGCTGGCAGAGCTGTCGGGCCTTGAGCCGGCGGTGATCGCCGAACGGATGATGGCCGCCACCATCGAAACAGCCGAAGACTTTCAGCAGCTGCTTTCCCCTGAGCCGACCGCCGCCGACGGCCTGCGGCCCTATCCGTTCTTTCTGGCCTCTCCCCTGGAAGCTGAGCCAGAAGCCCTCGGCGTCACAACAGACTGGCAGGCCGAATGGAAGTGGGACGGCATGCGGGCCCAGGTCGTACGGCGGGCAGCCGGTGTGACCATCTGGAGCCGTGGAGAAGAGCGGATGACCGACGCCTTTCCCGAAATCGTCGCTGCCGCCGAAGCTCTGCCGCTGGGCACGGTGCTGGACGGTGAACTGCTGGCAGCCCGGCCCGACTGCCTGCTTCCCTTTGCGATGCTCTCGCGGCGGGCCAGCCGCAAACGCGTTACGAAGAAGCTGCTGGCCGACATCCCAGCAGTCTTTGTGGCCTATGACCTGCTTGAGGCAGCAGGAGCCGACCTGCGCGGCCAGCCGCTGTCGCAGCGGCGGCACCAGCTGCTCGACCTGCTGCCAGTGGCTTTTGACCGACCGCCCGAGCCGCGAGGAGGTGGTCCAGCCTCTGCAGATTGCGCTGAGTCTGGAGGGCAACTCTTTCATTCGCCGCTAGTTGTCGGCAAATCGTGGGAAGAGCTCCGGCAGCTCCGGGCCGAGGCCCGGCGCCGCGGCGTGGAGGGCCTGATGCTCAAGCGGTGGAAGATCGAGCCGCTGGAGATCGATGCGGTGCTGCACTATGCCCAAGCCGGCCACGGTCGCCGGGCTGGGCTGCATACCGACTATACGCTGGGGGTCTGGGACGGCGACGAACTGGTGACGGTGGCCAAGGCCTACAGCGGCCTGTCGGACAAGGAACTCGTCGAGGTCGACAAGATCATCCGGGCGACAACCGTGCAGCGGCACGGGCCGGTGCGAGTGGTCGAGCCGACGCTGGTCTTTCAGCTGGCCTTTGAAAACGTCTCCCGCTCGACCCGCCACAAGTCGGGCATCGCCGTCCGCTTCCCCCGCATCCAACGGTGGCGCCGCGACAAACAGCCCCGCGACGCCGCCACCCTGGCCGACCTTGAAGCCCTGCTGGCTCAGGCGGTTGGGAGGGTTCACCATGAAGGCATGAAGGACACGAAGACGCATCGTTCATGAACGCCCCCACGGTGCTCACCACCTCTCCTTCGTACCCTTCGCGCCTTCGTGGTGCCTAAACTGCCTGCAACCATCCGCTGTCTGCCCCCGCTATGCCGCCCTCCACAAAAACTCCCCGGCAGAACCGCCGCCAACGCTCCACTGCTGCGGCGTCTGCCTTTGCCCCGCTTG
>RFVE01000407.1 GCA_009922585.1 Planctomycetia bacterium | reverse complement strand
CTTCGTCAACCTCTGGATGCACGAACCCCATACGCCGTTTCATGTGGTGCCAAAATATCGCTGGTGGTTCCGTGAGGCGGGCCTCAGTGAAGAAGACGAGATCTATGCCGCCACCTTGGCCCATGCCGATGATCGAATCGGGCAGGTGCTCGCTGCAATTGATCGGCTGGGCCTAGCGGAGAACACGCTCGTGATCTTCAGCTCAGACAATGGCCCGGCCCGGGCAGCCCGGCCGACCGAGCTGAACCTGACGTACGACACTGCGACAGGTGCAGGCTTTGGGATAGCGGCCTCAAAGGGTGTCACCGGCGGCCGGCGGGGCTATAAGGCGGCACTATTTGAAGGGGGAATTGGCGTGCCATTTATCGCTCGCTGGCCCGGCAGGATTGCCGCAGGTGCCATCGATGACCAGACGCTGCTCTCGGCGGTCGATCTGCTGCCGACGTTCTGCGAGCTGGCCGGGGTGTCGCTGCCAAAAGGCTACAAGCCCGACGGTGTAAGCCAGACCAGAGCACTCTTCGGTCAGCCGTATCCGACTCGTGCGAAGCCGTTGTTCTGGAAAGCCGATGCTCCCTGGCCGGCCCCCAAGGATCGGCCAGAGCACTGGGGCGGCTGGGCTGTGGTAGCTGACCACTGGAAGCTGATTGCCAGCCGCGACCGTAAACACACCGTTCTGTTCGATCTGGCGGCCGACCCGCTTGAGCAGACCGATTGCACGAAGGAACACCCTGAGGTGGTGAGGTCGATGCAGGGGCTGCTGGATGAGTGGAGCAAACGCCTCCCCGCCACGCCTACCGGGCCCGTTTTTTCCGAACTACGGCAGACCCTGGACGGTAATTCTGTTCAGTGATTTCTTCCACCGAGTAAAGCGACGGGTTTAAAAATAAGTCCGCTTCGCAGGGAATAAGAGGGTGTCCTCTGGCTGCGGTCGGTTCTAAAAAACCAGAACGGAGAGAAGCCTGCGCATTTTGCATAGCGAAAGTCTTTTGGAGGAGAAGAATAGTGGGTTCCACATTCCCCCCTGAGGAAAGTCGCAATGCAGCGAGTACCCATACGGCAGCCGTCAAAAGCAGTTTTTTCATTTCTTTTTCTCGCATCGACTCTATGTGTCTGTGATGCCTGGCTTTTTTCGGGGCATGTTTTTGGGGACGAGCCCCAGGCGACCACCGATCGTGATCGCACGGTTTTGCCGATGCCCAATACCGTCCGGCCAGATCTGGTTGTCTACGACGCGAAGAGTCCGGACGCACGATTTCCTGCGATTCCTCAGGTTCGGCCTCCGGAAGGGGCCCCAAATGTGCTGATTGTGTTGCTTGATGATGTTGGCTTCGGCGCCTCGAGTGTTTACGGCGGACCGTGCCAGATGCCAACGCTCCAGCGGCTTGCGGACAACGGCCTTCGATACAACCGCTTTCACACCACGGCACTCTGTTCGCCGACACGCCAAGCATTGCTAACGGGCCGGAATCATCACTCGGCCGGCATGGCGGCAATCACCGAACTGGCAACTGGTGCTCCGGGGTACAGTTCGGTACTCCCAAACTCGATTTCCCCTCTGGCGCAGACGCTGAAACTCAACGGCTACTGTACGGCCCAGTTCGGCAAGTGTCATGAGGTTCCCGTGTGGCAGGCGAGCCCCGTCGGTCCGTTTGATGCCTGGCCAACCGGTGGTGGTGGGTTTGAGTACTTCTATGGATTCATTGGTGGAGAAGCTAATCAGTGGTACCCCACGCTCTACGAGGGAACCACACCCGTAGAGAACAAAAAGACGCCCGAAGAGGGCTACCACCTCATGGAGGA
>RFVE01000406.1 GCA_009922585.1 Planctomycetia bacterium | reverse complement strand
GCCCCCAGCAGCAGGGTCGCCAGTTCCAGGTATTTGTCGAGCAGGTCACGGGCCGGCTTGCCGAACAACCGCATGATGGTGGCGACCAGGAAAAACCTGCCGCTGCGGCCCACGGCTGAGGCGAGCACCAGCGTCAGCAGCGGCACCGAACAGACACCGGCTGCAATCGTGAAAATTTTAAAGGGAATCGGTGTGAAGGCAGACAGTACGAGGTAGAGACCGGCATTCTGTTGGTAGAGCGACTCAACATATTGAAACTTTGCAGGGGTGAATCCCGGCACCATCTCATAGAAGAAACCGCTCACCGACTGCCAGACACCCCAGCCGATCAGCCAGCCGACAATTGCGCCCAGCACGCTGGCCACCGCCGACACCGCCGCAAACCGAAAGCTCCGGCGTGGCTGACCAACCGAGAGGGCGATCTGCAACACGTCGGGAGGAATCGGAAAGAACGAGCTTTCAGCAAAGGAGATCACCGCTAGTGCCGTGGTGCCGTGGGGGGAATCGGCCCAGGACAGCACCCAGTCGTAGAGCCGTCGCAGTGAACCACGAGGCCGGACAGGTTCAGTGGGGGAAGCAATGGCGTCGGCTGATCGCTCGATGGGATCGGCGGCTGGCTGCTCGGCAGGGAATGGCATTGGTGTGGCTCTCAGAAGAAAACCGCAGCCTACCGAATCCTGGCAATTCGCTGGGAACTGCCACCTTGGGTATCACGCCATCAACAGGGCCTGGCCGACGATATCGAGTCCGACACCTTCGCTCCAGGCCGCAAGCAGCTGGCGGTAGAGCGACCCCGGCGTTCCCGCACCGATCGGTACGCCATCGAGTCGGACAGCTGACTGCAGGCACCATGGGGTGCTTGTCAGCAGGACTTCGTCAGCGCTGATGAGGTCGTCGCGGTAGAGGGAGCGAGCCTGCCAGGAAAGCCCAGCGGCATGGGCCAACTGCTCGAGGTGCCGAAGGCTTACCCCGGGCAGGGCGTCGGTCGTTGGCGGGGCCGTGATCGTCCTCCCGCACACAACGGCAACGTTCGCCGTGGAGGTTTCACTGATCCGGCCATCGGCATGAGCCAACAGGGGGCGGGCACCTGGTTCCGCCGCTGCCGCCTCGCGGTCAGCGAGAAAGTAGTGCATGCGGCTGCGAATCTTCGCATTGATCGGCCAGCAGCCGGCGGGAACCTGCTGGATCGATACGCTGCGCAGGCCAACGCCCGCATTGTACGCCTGCGCCCAGAGTGAACAGGCGAGCGGAAAACTGTGCACGACCGTTGTGGGAGAACCGGCCCGGCCAGCATGCTGCGCCGCCAGATCACCCGGCGTGACGAAGATCACCAGGCCGAGGTCGGCGGCAGCGGCATCACGGCCCGCTGTCAGCAACGCATGGTTGTGGCGAGCAAGTTCGGCGGCAGCAGCAAAGACCTCCGGCAGCGGACGGCTGGCTATCAACCCGATTGCAGCCAATGATCGCTCCAGCCGTTCGGCATGGGCTTCGGGCAGAAAGAGTTCTCCGCGGAAGGTCCGCAGCTGCTCCGTGACGGTTGCCCCTAGGACAAAGCCGGCATCGCCGGGTGAAACAGCCAGGTGTTCTCGGGGAAGAAATCGGCCATCTTGCCAGGCGACTTCAACAGTGCCTGGCGGCAGTGGCATGTGCATCCGGCGGAGCACCGCCGTCAAAAAAGAACCGAGCGAGTGTCATCAGGCCCGGATACACCTGCCGATGAGTCTGAGTGGAGGATAGGGGACTCGAACCCCTGACCTTCTGGCTGCCAGCCAGACGCTCTCCCAACTGAGCTAATCCCCC
>RFVE01000405.1 GCA_009922585.1 Planctomycetia bacterium | reverse complement strand
GGTACTTGCCCCGCTGGCCAGATCATCGCCCGCGCCGATCCGGGCAAAGAGCCGGTCGACAATGCCAATGCGGGCCGACCGGGCCGGCACGAACGAGCCGGCCTGGGCAAGTACCGTCAACAAGGCCGCCTGGCGGATGAAGGTGCTTTTGCCACCCATGTTTGGGCCGGTCACCAGCAAGATGGCCGGGACGCCGCGAGCTGCCGCGCGTTCGCCACCGGCGATTGCCAGATCGTTGGGCACCAGGGTGCCGGCGGGCAGCATGGTCTCCAGCACCGGATGACGGCCCTGATCGATTGAGACGGCCTGGTCGGTGCTGACCTCGGGACGCACCCACCGCCGCGACCGCGCCACCTCGGCAAAGGCCAGCAGCACATCGAGCGTGGCTAGCTGATCGGCCACCCGGTCGAGCCGGTCGCGGTGCTCAGCGACGAAAGCCCGCAGGTGGTCGAGCAGTTCGATTTCGCGGCGAACTGCTTCCTCTTCGGCGCCGAGGACTTGCCGTTGGCGTTCATCGAGCTCGGGTGTGGTGTAGCGTTCGGCATTCTTGACGGTCTGCTTGCGGACATATTCGGGCGGCACCTTGTCGGCGTGGCCTCGGCCAACCTCAAGAAAGAAGCCGAAGACCCGGTTGAAACCGACCTTGAGCGTTGGGATACCGGTCCGCTCACTTTCCTGTGCCTGGTAGGCGGTGATCCAGGCCTTGCCGCCGGAGGCCAACTCGGTCAGCTCGTCGTACCGGGCATCGAAGCCCGGCCGGCAGCCCTCCCGTAGGGTGCCGCCGATGCGTGCGGCCAGATCGTCACACGGGTCAAGCTCCTCGCGAAGAGTGGCCAGCAGCATCGAGCCGTTGGCAGCATCAGCGGACGTCATTCCGGCCGCCTCATCGAGTCCGCGAAGCAGATCGGGAATGACGGCGGTGGCCCGGCCAATGCGTTCGAGGTCTCGCGGTCCGGCCCGGCCTGAGATCACTCGCCCGGTCAGCCGTTCGATGTCACCGATGCCCTGCAGGGCTGCGGCCAGCCGATCAGCCACCGGCGGGTGGGCGGCCAGAATCGCAACGGCATCGAGCCGGCTATCGATCTGCTCTTTGTCGATCAGCGGTGCGGCCAGCCAGTCGGCCAGTAGCCGGCTGCCCATCGCCGAGCGGGTGCTGTCGAGCATGCCGGCAAGTGACCCATCCCGCCGTCGCCCACTGCCGGCAGACCGCAGCAGCTCGAGGCTCCGCCGGGTTGCTTCGTCAATCTCCATCCGCAGGCCTGGCCGCCAGGCGGTGAGCGTCTTGATGCGGCCGATCGCGGCCGGCTCGTTCTCCTCGAGATAGGCCACGATGCCGCCGGCGGCGATCACCGCGAGCTGCTCGTCCGGCAGATTGAATCCCAGGCCGGTCAGACGGATGCCCCCTAGGGCCGTTTGAAGTTTGGTCTCGGCCGTGGCGTCGTCGAACCACCAGTCAGGCCGCACGGTCGCTGCTGTCTGCAGACCCGCTTCAGCGAGTACCGTTGCCAGGAAGTCACGGTTGGTTTCGCTGCAGAGCAGCTCCGAGGCGTCGAGCCGAAGTAGCTGATCGGCCAGATCGTCACGCTGCACCACGGCGGCGGTGAAGCGGCCGGCGGCGACATCAATCCAGGCCAGTCCAACCGCAACGCCGCCGGTGTCGGCGGCGCGTCCCTGACCGCCTCGTGGAACAACCGCCCGGGGCACGACCGCAATGAGATGGTTGGGCCGGGCCGGATCGAGCAATGTCTCATCGGCAGCAATGCCGGGCGTGACGATCCGGGTAACCTCCCGGCGAAGCAG
>RFVE01000404.1 GCA_009922585.1 Planctomycetia bacterium | reverse complement strand
AAGTGCTCCCGCTCATAGCCGAATGAACCCGCCATGCCGCAGCAGCCGCTGGGAATGACTTCGACCGTGTAGTTCGCAGGCAGGGAGAGCAGCTGCCGGGTCGGCTCGAGGGAGGCGAGAGCCTTCTGGTGGCAGTGGCCGTGCAGCAGGATTTTTTTGGTGTCGGTCGTAAAGGCAGCCGGTGTCACCCGGCCCCGGTCGATCTCGCGACTGAGAAACTCATCGATCAGCAGCGTGTTGGCCGCCAGCGATTTGGCCTTGGGAGCCAGTGCTTCCGGCACGAGGTCGGGATACTCATCGCGAAAGCCGAGAATCGCCGAGGGCTCGAGTCCGATCAGCGGTTCCTCAGCGGTCACCCGGTCAGCCAGCAGTTCGACGTTGCGGCTGGCCAGGTCGCGGGCCTCCCGCAGCAGCCCCTTGGAGATCTGGGCCCGGCCACTGTCAACATGCTCAGGCAGCACCACCTCATAGCCGAGGGCCTCAAGCAGTTCGACTGCTGCAATGCCGACCGGCACATCGAGCGTGTCGGTGAACTCATCGACAAACAGATGCACCCGGCCCTGGGCCGCAGCTGGCCGATTCTTGATCTTCGTCCGCCGCTGGTGCCAGCGTTTGAGTGTCGTCTGCGCGACCGGCGGCAGCGACCGGCCGGGAGCGAAACCCATCGTCCACTTGACGAGCTGCGAAATCCCCGGCGCGGTCACGGCCAGGTTGTAGACCCAGGGGGCCAGCCCAGCTGCTAGTCGCAGCGAGCTGGCCGACCCGGCAATCAGCCGGCTGCGGAGCGGCACCCCGCGGGTGTCATGCAGTTGCTGCTGCCACTCAGCCTTCAGCCGGGCCATGTCGACGTTGGAGGGGCACTCGCTCTTGCAGGCCTTGCAGGAGAGGCAGAGATCCATCGCCCCGGCGATCTCCGGCCGGCTCCAGGGGTCAGCGGTGGCCGGGTCGGCAAGTGCCTGCCGCAGCACGTTGGCCCGGGCCCGGGTGGTGTCGGCCTCGTTGCGGGTGGCCATGTAGCTGGGGCACATCGTGCCGCCGGCCGCCGCCGGCTTGCGGCACTGGCCGACGCCGGTGCATTTTTCGGCCGCCCGCAGCACCCCGCCGGTGTCGGCAAAGCGAAAGACTGTCTCGTGCTCGGGCTCGGTCTGCCCCGACACGATCCGCAGCTGGGTATCCATTGGTGGCGTGTCGATGATCTTGCCGGGGTTGAAGAGGCCGGCGGGGTCAAAGATCTGCTTGACCTGCTTGAAGAGCTCATAGCAGGCGTCGCCGACCATCATCCGGATGAACTCCCCCCGCAGCCGGCCGTCGCCATGCTCGCCCGAAAGGCTGCCCCGGTATTTCTTGACGAGGGCCGCCACGTCGGTGGCCACGCCCCGAAACATCGCCAGCCCCTCAGGGCTGCGGAGGTCGAACAGCGGCCGCAGGTGCAGCTCGCCCGCCCCGGCATGGGCATAGTGGACACAGTCGATGCCGTATTTTTCGGCCAGCAGCCGGTCAAACTCGTTGATGTATGCAGGTAAGTCGTCGATGGCGACCGCGGTGTCTTCGACGATCTCCCGCGGCTTGGCGTCGCCCGGCAAATTGTTGACCAGCCCCTGGCCGGCCCGCCGCAACTCCCAGACCTTGTGTGAGTCGTCGCCAAAGAGCGTTGGGAAGGCATACCCGAGGCCGGCCGCCTTAAGATCGGCAGCAATCGCTGCCAGCCCCGCTTCGACCTTTTCCCGATGGGGGTGTTTGAGTTCCACCACCAGTACGCCCCCCGGCTCGCCCACCACGAACGACCGGTTGCGGGCCTGCTCGAGGTTG
>RFVE01000403.1 GCA_009922585.1 Planctomycetia bacterium | reverse complement strand
AAACGTCGGCATCCTTCCGGCTGCGCGGGGACTGGGCCTCGGCAGCAGCCTGATTGGTGAGGCTCTTGCCGGATTTCGTGATGCGGGCGTCCGCCGGGCCACGCTCGAGGTAACCGCCGAAAACACAGCCGCTATCAGGCTTTATCACCGGCTTGGCTTTCGCCGCACGAAAACCCTCTACAAAAATGTCGAGCAGGTTCGCCGCGAGCAACAGCGACAACAGCCGACGGTCGAGCGGCTCCCGCTGGGCGTTCCCTCCAGCCAGCTCAAGACTGCTGCCAGTGGAGCAACAGCTGCAACCGACCGCACCAAGCGGAGCGTGGTGTCAACTATGGTCTCGGCGTTGGTTTCGGGGCTGGTCGTAGCCGAGGAGGCCTCTGCTGTGGCAGACTCGACGGCCGTCGGCGAAGAACTCGCCGCAGTGCCGGTGGGTCACGAGCCACTGGCAACCTCCCGCACCTCCTGATCTCCCACTATCAACCATCCGTGAAGCAGACGCTCCAGACCGCCACGCTCGACAACGGCATCACATTGCTAGGTGAGTTCCTGCCGGGGGTCGAGTCGGTCTCGGTCTCGTTTCATGTGCCAGCCGGTGGGATCTGTGACAGCCTGATTAGCAGCAGCATCGGCCGTCCCTGCTGCGGCCTGGCGACCCTAACGGGCGAACTGATGCTGCGCGGCGCAGGCCGCCGCGACAGCCGCCAGATCGTTGCCGACCTCGACAATGCAGGCGTGCAGTGGTCGCAGTCGGTCTCGATGAGCCATGGCAGCATTGCCGGGGCGATGGTGGCCCGGCAACTGCCGGAGGCGGCGGCCATCTTCGCCGACATCCTCCGCCGCCCCACGCTGCCAGATGACCAGTTCGAGCCGGCCCGCCAGACGGTGCTGCAGGATCTGGCCGGAACCGAAGATGACCCGGCCCACCGCACCATGCTGGCCCTGCGGCAGGCCCATTACCCGAGCCCCTGGGGGTTGCCCAGCGAAGGCCGGTCGGCAGACGTTGAAGCCTTCACGCCGGCAGATGTGCAGCGGTTTGCAGCAGCCTTCATCCAGCCGGCCGGAATGATCATTGCCGTCGCTGGCCGGATCGACTGGCCCGACTTCGTGGCCCGGATGGAACAGCTCTTTGGCGACTGGCAGGCCACCCCCACACCGCCGGTGATCAACGGCGATCGCCACGTGGCCGTCGCCTGGAGCGTCCCGGCCTATCGCGACCCTGAGTCGCTCAAGGTGACAGCCGCCCTGTCGGTGCTGGGCGGCGGCTCAAGTTCCCGGCTGTTCACCGAGGTTCGGGAGCGGCGGGGCCTCTGCTACAGCGTCTCGGCCGGCTACCAGACCCACCGCGACCTGGCCGCCGCCATCGCCTATGCCGGCACCACCGCCGAGCGGGCCCAGGAGACCCTTGACGTGATGCTGGCCGAGATTGGTCGGCTACCCGGCTCGATCACGGCCGATGAACTTGACCGGGTCAAGGCGCGGGCCAAAAGCGGCCTGGTCATGCAACAAGAATCGACTGCCGCCCGGGCCGGGGCCATGGCCCGGCAGTGGTATCACCTGGGCCGCGTCCGCACACTCGACGAGGACCTCGAGCGGCTCGACGGACTCACTGTCGCGGGCATCGAGGCCTGGCTGGCTGACCACCCGCCTGCTGACCTGACCACCGTCTCGCTGGGCCGCGATCCCCTGGAGGTTCCCGATGCAGTTTCGGCATGAGCGGTTGCCCTGCGGCCTCGACGTGATCGCCGAGATCCACGACGCGGCCTACTCGGCCAGCCTCGGGTTCTTCGTCAGAACCGGCGCCCGCGACGAGACCGACGCCGTCTCCGGGGT
>RFVE01000402.1 GCA_009922585.1 Planctomycetia bacterium | reverse complement strand
AGCACGTCGAAAAGCATTGCCCGCTGCTGCCGTCGAATCTTAAAGAGCTTGGCAATCAGCATGCCGACTGCCCAGAAGAAGAGGAAGACTTCGACATAGGGCACCCAGAGCCCCGTTGCCATCGAGGCATTCTCGCCACCCATGAAAAGCCGCCCGAGATATGACCGGTTTTCAGGCGTGCCGGCAAATGGCCAGAGGAGCAGGTAAAAGACGATTGTTGCTGCCAGCCCCACCGGAATGAACAAGCCAACGTTGACATTGGTGTTGGCAGTGACGGACAGCACCTGTGATTTCGCTGCTGCCTGCCGGGCAGCTGCATCGGCGGCCTCACCAGCCCCCGTTCCCGTGGCCTTACCGGCAACTGCTGGCGGCGGTGCCTCAGGACGCTGCACAGTGATTGAGCCGCGGCAGTGCGGGCACCTGGCAGTGTTCCCGATCAGTTCATCGCGAACCTTGAGATTTTTACTGCAGTGTGGACAGGCAATCGAAAAATACATGCCACCGACTCCCCTGGCGATTTCGCCACAAAATCCTTGAAAACAGCTCGCACGCGTTGGTAGCTCCTGCAGTCGACGTTCACGTCGATCTGCGCAGCACTGATCCTACCGCCTAGCGTTTGAGCCTATCGGAGGACCGACACGAAAGCAACTCACCCGGGGGGGAAAGGCAGGTGCTCGTAGCCAATCGCCAAACCCGGCACCCACCAGTTCCCCATGTAGGGATGGTCGCCGTCGGTGACATGCACGCTCTTCCAGCCCCGCTCGGGCCCCTCGTCGCTGTAGTCAAAAATTTCGAGCCGGTGAAGGTCGTGCAGATCCCACTTCAGGCTCATATTCTCGCCGTTGATTTCCAGGGTGTAGAGCGCCTTGTGCCCCCGGGCGTAACGAGTGCTTTCAAAAAGCCCGAGTGAGCCATTCTTAAAGTGACAAAGGAACGAGCAGGCGTCATCGATCTCCACCGGCTCTTTTTTCCCGGTCGCCTGATGCACCCGCTCCTTCACGAAGGTCTCGGTCATCGCCGTCACGTCGGTCACTGACCCGTTGAGCCAAAGCGCGGTGTCAATGCAGTGGGCCAGCAGGTCACCCGTCACGCCACTACCGGCCGCCTTGGCGTCGAGCCGCCAGAGCGCAGCCCCGCCTTGCGGCAGGTCGGCGTTGATTGTCCAGTCCTGGAGAAAATTCGCCCGATAGTGAAAGACCCGGCCCAGCCTGCCGGAGTCGATCAGTTGCTTGGCAAAGGTGACGGCCGGGATACGACGATAGTTGTACCAAACGGTGTTGGGCACGCCGGCTGCCTCGACCGCTGCACACATCTTCTCTCCCTCGGCCGTGTCCATCGACAGTGGCTTCTCGCAGAGGATTGCCTTGCCGTGCTTGGCTGCCTCAATGGCAATCTCGGCGTGCAGGTTGTTGGGGGTGCAGATGTCGATTGCGTCAATGTCGTCGGCAGCCACCAGCTTCCGCCAGTCGGTCTCAACCCGCTGGTAGCCCCAGCGGTCAGCAAATGCCTGAGCCTTTTCGGCATCACGGGCAGCCACCGCCTGCAGCACCGGCAGGTACTCCAGATCAAAAAAATCTTTGACGCGGTTGTAGCCATTCGAGTGGGCCCGGCCCATAAAGCCGTAGCCGATCATGCCAATGCGAAGAGGTTTGGCCATTGGTGCGGTCCTTTCGTGGTTCAATCTAGTTCCAGCCGTGGGCGTCCCGCACGGCAATCATGGTCTTGAGAATGGTGTTCCAGGTTTCCGGGTTTTCGAGCGTCGCGTTGGGGAACATGCAGCCGTCCCAGCAGATGTGCTCAATGCAGCGAGTCGAGGCGTCTTCCAGCCAA
>RFVE01000401.1 GCA_009922585.1 Planctomycetia bacterium | reverse complement strand
CGGTGGCCGTCGAGGATGAACGGTTTGCGATCGCCCGGCTTACCGACGAGGGCTGTCGCAGAAGTAAGGGCAGCCACCCAGGGGGCGGCCTCGGTCGGCCAGTCGGGAGCGTCATCAGCACCGGGAACGATCTCGCCCGACCACTCAGCGATGCGGTCGAGATCGACACAGGTGTGCCCGTCCCGCACGGTTCGCAGGGCCAAACAAACCCCCAACCAGGCCAGAGTCTCAGGCTCGGCCGCCCCGTCGCGGCGGGCCATCTCCACCAGCAGTGTGGCCGTGGCTATTTCGTCGCGGCCGACGGCATCGCCGGTGCGGTAGTCGTGAAGGATCTCAAACGGATTCATGCACCAACTCCTGCCGGCTGCGGGGTAACGAGCAGGTCGCTGAGCTGTTGCCATAGCCCCCGCCGCGGTGCCTGCCAGACAAAAATGCCATACCGCCGACCCAGCTCATCGGTCGGCGTGTTCGGACCCTTCATTCCCCTGATAAAGGCATAGGCCACCCCGGCGATGCAGTCATCTGGATCGACAGCCGGCAGTCGCCAGCGGAGCAGCCGATAGACCGCCGTGCCGTAGAGCAGCGCCTGGAGGGGATAGTGATGCTCGGCCATCGCTGCCGTGAGCCGATCGGGATGGTAGGCCCGTAGCGGGTCGTTCATGCCGGTCGTATGCAGTTTGTTGCTTTTGTAGTCGGTAATCAGCAGCCGAGGACGGTCGGGCGTGCTGTCAGGCAGCCGCAGCAAGCCGTCGATTGAGCCAGTCAGCAGCCCGCCCACCGGCACGTCGAAGGACGGGTTTGCCAGCTGCCCGGCATAGTCGTAAAGCAGGTCTGTCTCGGGTAACACCTGTCGGAGCAACTCGCCGATCGCTCTTGCCCTGATGCCGGCGGTAAGCGAAGCAAGGCCCATCTCGAAGCTGAGCTCGGCGAGCCGATCGACCGGTGGAATCGACCCGAGAGTCAGCTTGCCAAACGGCCCGCCCAGCGGCGTTGCCAGGGTTTCGCTAACCACTGTCACCAGGCTGTCATGGGCCGATCGCAGCCGGCCGGCGGTCGCCCGCTCAGTCACCACCCGCCGGACCTCGTCGGTCAGTGGCTGCTGCTGGGTGTCGACATGTTCAAAGATCTCATGGACGACCCGGCCGACCATGATGCCGGCAGGGAGGTCGACCACATCATGCTGCCTGGTAGCTGTTTCGGGCAGGGCCGGCAGCGACGGGCTTCCGGTGGGCGGACTTTCGTCATAGCCGCTGATCTCAGGCTCAAACGCCCGGTGATGATCGCGGCCCCGCATCGCCGTGATGCCAGTGAACGACATCCGGCGAAACGTCCGGGTGACAGTCGGGGGTGGGGCGAGCTGCAGGTTCTCGTTGCCTGATTCACGCGAGGCAAGCGATCGGGTCAGCCGCTCAAGGCCGTTTGGCTGGGCCAGCTCATCCGGCAGCGTCATGGTTTGTTCGAGAATGCTCTGCGGATTAGGGTTCTTCTCGGTTGGTTTGATCCGGGCGACGAGGACGGCCAGATAATGCTCGGCCCGCGTCGTCGCAACATAGAGCAGCCGCTGCGATTCCTCACAATCAGCTGCCTGCTTGCGGGCTGCGGCATGGGCGGACGCCGCGCCGACGGCAAACCCGAGGTCGAGCTTGCGGATATCGTCGTCGTAGAACACCGCTGGCTTCTTGCCGGCCATCCTCTGCTGTTTCTCTTCATCCCAGAGGCCAACGACGATCACGCAGGGAAACTGCAGTCCCTTCGACGCATGAATCGTGAGAATCTTCACGGCCGCGGCATCGCTCTCCACCCGCCGGGCGACGAGGTCGTGCTTTTCGTC
>RFVE01000041.1 GCA_009922585.1 Planctomycetia bacterium | reverse complement strand
TCTGTGTCTCCTCGCCACGCATGACATCAGGCCGCGAGCCACCCTGACTGAGCCCCGGCACCAGGTGAATCGTGCCGCATTCGGAGGCAAAGGGCCGCAATGCCCGGCCCACGGCGGTGATGTCGGCAGGGCAGGGGACATACGGCGCCTCATGCCAGCCATTGCGGCTTCCCACCATGCCGGCGGCCAAGATCGGTAGTTCTGGGAAGCGGTCGACCCAGTCCCCGGCAATGTCGCGAAACGCCTCAACAAAACCGCCGGCGGGAAGATGCTGAATGCCATGGCCTGTGCTGCGGCAGTCAAGCAGTTCGCCGCTGGAGTCCAGCAAATAAGCCCGCAGGGATGAGGTTCCCCAGTCGAGTCCGATTAATCGTGGCTTCGCTGACACTGCCATCAGACCATTTTCTCAGCTGCCGTAACTGCTGCAAACCGCTCATTGAAATCGATCCCCAGACCGGGGCTTGCGGGCACCTGGTACGCAGCTGCTTCCAGCGTGAGCGGCTTTGCCAGAAATGCGTTGGCCGTCGCCAGCACGTTCGGGTTGAACTCGCAGAGGGGGCAGTGGTCGAGGGCTGCCGCTACATGCACCGCCGCCGCCAGTTGTGGCCCCATCGCAATGCTGACATGTGGGATGATTGGGCCGCCAAAGGCAGCTGCGATTGCCAGCGTGCCAGTGATTCCACAGCGACCGAGATCGGGCTGCAGGATTGTGGCAATGTTGAAAATTGGCTGCAGTTCGCGGACCGTTCGGTAGCTCTCACCAACGGCCAGCGGCGTGGTCACCGCCGCTGCCAGCCGGGCATGACCGTTGACGTCCTCGGGATCGAGCGGGCACTCAAGCCAGCGGGCATCGCGCTCGTCGAGCATTTTCGCCATCGCCACTGCCTCAGCCGGCGGCAGATGCCAGAGGGCATCGACGGCAAACTCCATGCCGGCTGGCAAGGCATCGGCCGTCGCCAGCAGTTCGGACCAGTCGGTCTCGTAGTAGAGCTTGACCAGGCCAATGCCCTGATCGTGAAAGCCGGCTGCAAACGCCGCCCGCTCCGCTGGCGAGGCCCCGGTTGTGCCACTGAGATAAACCGGCACTGCAGACCGTGCGGCTTCGCTGATCAGCCTCGAGACCGGCCGGTCAGCCAGTTTGCCGGCGAGATCCCAGAGGGCGATATCGACCCCGCTCATGGCATCAATCATGAAGCCGCCGCTCTGGCCGCGGACATGCATCGTCGCCTGCATCCGGCTCCAGAACTCACCGATCCGCTGGACCGTGCCATCGAACGGCTCGCCGACCAGCGCTGGGCGGAGCAGCAAATTGGCAATCGTGCAGGCCACTTCCGGAGCCAGCGGGGCCTGGGCCTCTCCCCAGCCGACCAGGCCATTGTCAAGTTCCACCCGGATGATTGCCGTCTCAAAACAGGTCGAGTAGAGGACCGGATAGGCGGTCGACCAGCGATAGGTTCCGGTACCGGCAAGCATGGTCGGTGAGCCGGCCGTGCCCCGGGCGGCGTCGAGGTCTCGCGGCAGGCGAACGGGAATTGCGTCAAGGGCGACGATGCGGTGTGCCATGGCGAACGGATCAGTCTCTCGTTTCAGTAGTCAATGGCCGGCGGACCAAACTGGACGTCACCAGAAACGACAGCGGATGCAACAGCCCCATCAGCAGAAAGATCCAGCCGTAGCCGAACCACTCAATGCAGTAGCCGGTCATCCAGGTGAACAGGGTGCCACCAAGACCGGTCCCCAGGGCCAAGATTCCGGAGACGGTGCCGATCGTCGCCTTGGGGTAAATGTCGTTTGTCAGCGTCGTCTGGTTCGTCTTCCAGGCCATGTGAGCAAAGGTGACCGTGCAGATCAGACCAATGACCTGCCACTGCTCGGTGACGTTGTTGATGGCCAAAGACAGCGGCATCACGGCCGCGCAGGGCAGCATGATCGTCAGCCTCGCGGCGATCGGCCGTCGGCCCCGGGCCACCAGCCGGCCGCTCGTCCAGCCCCCGACAATCGCCCCAACGTCTGCCGCCAGGTAGGGCAGCCAGGCAAGCATGCCCATCTGAGCCATCGTAAAGCCCCGCTGCTCAACCAGGTACTTGGGGAGCCAAAACAAATAGAACCACCAGACTGGATCGGAGAGAAACCGCGACAGTAGCAGACCCCAGGTCTGACGATGGGTCAGGGCCTGCCGCCAGCCAACTCGCTCGACGGGCTTTTCCAGCGTCACCGGTTCCGGCTGCGACCGCCCCAGCACATGCTCACGTTCGGCAGGAGTGATCCACGGGTGCGTTTCGGGGGTGCGGTAGAGCAACAGCCAGCCAACCAGCCAGATAAATCCGAGCGAACCGGTCAGCACAAAGGCCGGCTGCCAGCCGAACCGAAAGTTGATCCAGGTGATCACCGGCGGGGCGATGATCGCACCGATCGCTGCCCCGCTCTGGATCAGGCCGTGGACGAAGGCCCGCTCCCGCGGCGGGTACCACTCACTGACCGCCTTAAAGGCCGCCATGAAGTTTCCCGATTCGCCCATCCCCAGCAGAAACCGCAGGAGCCCCAGCGACCAGACGCCCCGCACAAACGCATGGGCCATATTGGCCAGCGACCACCAGACCACGAACAGGCTCAGCGCGGTCCGCGTGCCGAGCCGATCGACGAGCAAGCCTGAGCCGACATACATTGCTGTGTAGGCTGCGAGAAACGCAGTCAGCACGTTGGCATATTCAATCTCCGAGATGCCGAACTCTGCCGTGATCACCGGAGCCAGTACCGAGAGGGTCTGCCGGTCGACGTAGTTGATCACCGTCGAAAAGAAGAGCAGGCCGGCAATCCACCAGCGAAGGTGTGGCACACGCATGCAGGCACCACCTTAGCCCGATTGGGAGCAGACCGCCTGGTCGGCCAGCCGCCGCAGCTGTTCAAGTTCTTGCAGGCTCTCGGCGGTGAGGGCCGCCGTCGGATGCCGGACGGTGGGGGAGTCGATGATCCCCGCAGCGACCAGGTTGTGCTTCTGGGCTGACACGCCGAGGCCCGGCTGCAGTTCAAACCGCAGCAGCGGCAGAATCCGGCTGAAGACCGCCCAGGCTGCGTCGGGCTGACCTGCCTCGAGCAGGTTCCAAATTTCCACCAGGTCACGGGTGCGGTCACTGCCGGGCATCTGTCCGCAGGCTCCCCGCTGGGTTTCTTCGATGATGAATTGGCAGTTGAGGCCGCCGAACAGCCGCAACGATTGACCCGCCTGCCTGCGGACGGCAGTGATCTTGGGAGCGGTCGCCGGGGCTTCGATTTTCACGTACTCAACCCGCTCAACCTCGGCCGCCAGCCGCGTTAGCAATGCTGCCGGCATGGCCACCTGCGTCATCAGCGGGGCATCCTGCACCATGATCGGAATCGAGACCGCCTCAGAGATCACGGAGTAATAGTGCAGCAAGCCGTCAGCATCGGTCTTGAGGTAGAAGGGGGGCAGCACCATCAGGCAGTCTGCCCCGAGGTCTTCCAGCTCACGACTCAGGGCGACGGCGGCATCGGTGCCGGTGTGGCCGCTGGAAGCAACCAATGGCACTCGGCCATTGACCTGCCGGACGATTCGCCGCATCAGCTCCACCCGTTCCTCAGCCGTCAAGGTGTACCCCTCGCTCGCATTGGCGAAGAGCCCGAGGCCATGGGCCCCCTGGGCAAGCAGGTACTCCACCAGCCGCTCTTGGCTGGCAAAGTCGATCGAGCCGTTCGAATGAAACGGTGTATTGAGTATCGGCACAATGCCGTGAAGTGTCATATGCTGATTGAACTCCGGGACAGCTGCTCCCATGCTACGCTGCTTTGAGCAGTGATTTGCGAAAAAAAACTGCGAATTTCGGTCAAAAGCACAGGGCCTTGCGGTGAGGGCCGGAAGCAGAGAAGAGGGTGCTTTCTTGGCGGGATCTGTGGCCGAATGGAGGCGACGACGAAATGCGGGTCACTCACCGAATGTTCTGCGCTGCTCTCGGCGTGTTTGTGGCTCTCGGCATTTCGATGACTTTCGCAAAGGAGCCACGTGTGCCTCCCCTGAACCGACCGGCAGATGAAGCTGCTCAACAGCCCGATACCGCTGACTCTAACGTGAGTCGTGCAAGCCTGTTCAACCTGCAGCTCCCCACCGCTGGTGGCAAGCAATTCTGGACCGACCATCGCTGGCGGGATGGGTGGCGGATTCAGCAGAACGCGGTTACCGGTCACTGGCGGTTGCTCGACCCTGGCAATGTTCGTCACGCCTGGGGGTCGCGGGCAGCCTGCGAGCATGTGCTCGACCGGAAGCCGCTAGCGAAGGGTCCCGTGAGATTCCACCACGTCATTCTGCTTCATGGGCTTTTTCGGTCGGCTGCGTCGATGCAGCCGCTCGCGGCAAGGCTTGAAGAAGATAAGAAACACCGGGCCGTTTTGTTCGAGTATGCCAGTACCCGCGCCTCGATCTCGGAACACGCAGCAGCCCTGCGGGACCTCGTGGAAGGGCTCCCGCGGACCGTGCCGATAAGCTTTGTTGGCCACAGCATGGGCAACATCGTCGTGCGGCATGCACTCGGGGATTGGGAGCGGGCAGCCAACCAGCAACTGCTCGACCGCATGCATGCCGTGGTGATGCTGGGGCCACCGAATCAAGGGGCAGCAATCGCCAGGCAGCTGGCAAAGCTCCCAGCATATGGCCTGGTCGCAGGGCAGGGGGGGCTGGAGCTTGGGCCCCAATGGCAACAGTTGCAGGCGAAGCTTGCCACTCCACGCTGCCCGTTTGGCATCATTGCGGGCCGGCTTCCTGATGGTTTCACCAACCCGCTCGTCGGCGAAGACGGAGACTTTGTAGTCAGCGTTGAAGAAACGCGACTTCCAGGCGGGGCACTGCTTGAAGTCAACCAGATCCACTCTCTGCTGATGGACGACCCGGCTGTGCAGCAGGCCGTTGCCAATTTTATCGATCACCAGCGTTTCAATTAGCGATCATCAGGGCGGGCGAATGCGAAAACCCATCAGGGAAATCCTGTTAGGCACACAAGTTGCGGAACAATCGAATGAGCACCAGACGACTCTCCGTCCTGCCAAAAGTTTTGATAACGCGGCTGGACCCGTACCAATGAGAAAAAGCCCATGCTTTGAAGCCCGAAGCGCAAGCTGAGGGAAACCACTTTTTGAAACCAGACACGCATTCCCTCGGCTCGCGCCTCGGGCTTCCTGGAGTTTCGTTCCGCTCAGCACCGGATCAAGAGCCGCAAGCCGGGCGCTACGCAACGCTAGCCTCGGGCTGGCGGCCGGGGTGTCACGGTTCTTCAGTGCCTCAAAAATGACACAGAATCCGTGCCGAACACCCTTGCCCATCAGGGCGGCCGCTCCCCGATCCACGATGTCGATGTTCAGCCTGTTGCTCCCACTCGCCCTTGCCCTGGTTGCCTGCCTCTACGCCGCCGTTGGCCATGCCGGCGCGACCGGCTACATCGCGGTGATGGGGCTCGCTGGGCTCGATCCGCAGACCATTCGCCCGACGGCGCTCGTTCTCAACGTCATTGTTGGCGCGGTCGCCACCGCACAATTCGCTCGGGCTGGCCATCTGCGCCACCAGTTGCTGCTGCCTTTAACAGTTACAAGCGTGCCGGCGGCTGCCATCGGTGGCTGGCTGCAACTGCCAACCTCGGCGTTTGAAGGCCTTGTCGGGGCGGTGCTGCTGTTTTCGGCTGCCCAGATTTTTCGGCAATCCGTAGCGCGGAAGCAGGCCACTTTCTCCAGCCGGGCTCTTCCCGCGCCGGCACTCGCCCTGTTGGGCAGCCTGCTCGGGTTGCTTTCGGGCCTCACCGGCGTCGGCGGCGGTGTTTTTTTGACACCGGCCCTGCTGGCCCTCAACGCCGCCCCGGTCAAGCAGGTGGCGGCGGTCTCAGCACCGTTCATCCTGGTCAACTCGCTGGCCGGACTGGCGGGCTGGTCCACCGCCGGCAATGTCCTGCCCGCAATCGGCCTGCCCCTGATCGCCGGGGTGTTGGTCGGGGGCCTGATCGGATCACAACTCGGTGCCTTCCGGCTGCCGCCACGGGAACTGCGGGTGCTGATGGCTGTCGTGCTGCTGGTTGCCGGCTTCAAGCTGCTTGCGCGGGGGGTGGCGGGTTGACCCCTCCAAGCAATCGTCGAATCAGGCCGATGGCCGTGATCCCGGCCGGAATCACCAGGCCTGCCACCGCCACCACCAGCAAGGCTGCCAGCCCTGCCGGCGGATCAAACCGGGGGCGGCCCAGCAATGTTTCTCCCAACGCATAGATCAGCAGCAGACCGGTTGCCCGGCCGGCAATGGAAACCAGCCTGACTCGAGTCGCTAATGAAAAGCCGGCTCGGGTCGCTACCCAGGCCAGCAGTGGCAGCCACTGGAGGGCATGGATAACAGCACCGTGGGGAAACTTCGGCACCCCAGCCCTACCAAACTGCTCGGGCTCAAGCCCTGCCTGCATCCGCAGGTCACCGTTGACGCCAACCCAGATGCCCAGCAGGCAGGAGATCACCAGATAGATCAGCCCGGCCCGGACGGCCAGCAGCATGTCGGCTGGCATCACCACCGGCTGGCGGAGAAAACGTAACGTGATCATCACAATGACAGCCGTCACCCAAAGAATAAGCAGGCCCATGGCGTCGTAGAGCAGTGAATCAAACT
The DNA here is from genome assembly GCA_009922585.1 of Planctomycetia bacterium. Classification (GTDB taxonomy): domain Bacteria; phylum Planctomycetota; class Planctomycetia; order Pirellulales; family UBA1268; genus UBA1268. The sequence continues at coordinate 11,974 of RFVE01000041.1, read as the reverse complement.
GAGTTGAGCGATTAAAGTGGCTGGCTACTCCCCGCCAACACTGCATGTCAATCAGCCCGACCTCCACCACCAACGCTGCCGTGGCTGAGCGAGCCAGCAGACGGTCGAATCGCCATCGCCGCAACTTGCTCCAGGCCCAGCCCATCGAAAGGCTGGTGAGGCCGCCGGAGATTCCAAACAGGATCGGCTTCCGCCAGGTGACCGGCCCCTCCCAGGGGCCACCCATCGCACCCCAGATGGCAAGGTGGATGAGCCCGCTGAAGATGAGCAGGCCGCCCCACAGCGTGAGCGGCCAAGCCCGGTCATCCCGCCACCAACCGGCGGGCGCAGGCTGGCTCATCAGGCCACCCTCTCAATCGGCTCGCCCTGCACCTGTACCCACGATTTACAACCAGCGTATGAGTCGTGCCACGCAAAGATGAGGGGTGCGGGCAGGGGCGTGACCGCAACCACCAACACGTCCAGTCGACGCCGCCAGCGGTGAAACCGTTCTTCGACGATCACGTCCGACCAGATGTGACGCGGCCGGAGTGCTACCAGGGCTGCCTCATCGGACACCGCAAATGCGTCAGTCACGCGAGCCCGATGGTGGAAAGCTACCAGGCCCTCTTGTGGGCGGTCGGATTCAATACCCTCCAGCAGGTCACGATCTTTTGGCAGAATGCTTTCCGCCGACTGGTGAAGGAAGGTTGGTAACAGGAGAAACTCACGGCTCTCCAGGCGGAACTGACCGCCCGGCTCGACAATGCCGCCTTTCCGCAGGATGACGTCCTGCCGCCCTGTTGCCAACGCCCGGCAGATAACTGCCCATTCCTTGAAGGCCCAGCGATCCGACGAAGCCGTCACCGCCGTCATGGTGTCTTCCGGATGAAGATGCCCTCGCCTTTCAATTGAATGATGGGCAGGGCCAGTTTGGGGTTGAAGGACGCAACGCCGGTGACGACCACCTCTGCACCCTGCTTGACCCCGAACAATTCACGAGCATCAATCGCCAGTTCCTTGCCATCAGGCCCCATAAACTGCACGGCAACCATTGGCGCTTTCGCCAGCCGCTTCTTGCAAAACGGACAGTCGTCGGCGTTGTGGCCAGGCTTCTTGGCGTGATCGTCGGGAAGTTGCAGCATTGCGAAGGACGCCTTGCCCTTCACAAACGGATCGATGCCTTTCCCGGCAATCTGCCCAGCTATCACCAGTTTCTGGGGTGATTTCGAAAGCTTGGCCTTGGCCGCCGTCGGAGTGAGGGCCCCCGCGGGTTCGGCTGCCAACAGCAGACTTTTTCGGACTGCGGCGGGATCGACCGCCGCGGACAAAGCCGGACGCGGTGTGACGCCCACGATCCCGGCCATGAACAACAGGCTGACAACGACACGTGACACAATCTGTAAAATGGTTCTCATTCTTTTCCTCCTTGAAGCTACCGAACCATTACGGTTTTGGTCATTTGTCCTCTGATGCTGCGTCGGCCGGAGCCTCCGCCGCAGGCTTCTCCGCTGCCTCCGGAGCCGGCTCTGCCTTGGGCTCAGCCTTCTTCTCTGGCTTGGGCTCAGTCTTTGGCTCTGCCTTGGGCTCAGCCTTCTTCTCTGCCTTGGGTTCAGCCTTCTTCTCTGCCTTGGGTTCAGCCTTCTTCTCCGGCTTGGGCTCAGTCTTTGGTTCTGGATTGGGCTCTGGCTTCATCGCAGGCTTGGGGTCAGCGTTAGTCGCTTTGCCGGTCTGCTCTTCTCCAGCGAGAGTCTGTTTGGCTTTCACAAACATGTCCTCAAGTTGTTTGGTTGCAGCCTCAATCTTGGGAGCAAACTGCTTGAAGTCGAACTTCTTCACCTCTTCCTCCGCAGCGTGCAGAGCCTCATCGATGGCGCCGTAGGCATCGTAGATTTCATCAGCTGCTGCCTTGGCCGCTGCCTTGGCCTTCTCACCAAGCTTGGCGGCTGCAATCTTCTCGTGGAGGTCCTCAATTAGGTGGCCAACCGAATGCACGAGGTCATCAGCCTTCTCCGCACTTCCGCCAGTCAACTCCTTCTCGACCTTTGCACCGATCTGTTTGAGGCCGGCAATGGCTTCCTCGATGGTCTTCGGCATCTCGTGATCGTGATCATGGTCGTGATCATCCTTTTTTGCTGCAGGCTTCTCAGCGGCTGGCTTCTCCATGCTGACGGCCGGCGGGATGGCCGGGGCAGCCTGTGGTGGGGGTGTTGGCTTCTCGCCGCCACAGCCGCTGAGGAGACACAGTCCCGGCAGGGTCGCGGTCAGCACCAAAAGCGAACTGCGGGCTTTGATTAACGATGCGTGCAGAAGCGTTCGAACAGTCATGAGGCAAACTCCGGAAGCGTGAACACCCCGCCTAGCAGAACCAAACGCCAGACGAGCCGAGGAAGGTGGGCGAGCCCCGAGCGTTGAACCACCTCGAGAACTCTTTCACTGATGTTCTGAAAGAATAGCCGTTATGGCCGACTCTGGCCAATCCGCCGTCTGACTGCGGGGCGGGCATCCGCCACGAGGCAGAGCAGGCTGTGGTCGGTTAAATCCAGGGGCTGAGTGACGTCAATCAGCTTTCCAGGGCAACTGGCGATATCATTCGGGGGTGCTGCCGCCGTATCGATGAATGACCGCCAGGGAAGGCTACGGAGAGCCTCTGGCACAGGAAACTGAAAGGTTCGCGGCTCCGAACCCGCATGGCTGAACAGCAGCACATGCTGCGGTTTCCCCTCAGTTCCTCCAGCCGACGGGTCGTCTTCGATCAGCAACCGTTGCTGATCGGGAGCACCAAAAAAGCACACGAGGCTGGCGTCAGCCGCATACCAGTCAACATGGCTACCCTCGGGTGAAAACCATTCAACATCAGGCAAGACACCCGCAGCACTGCTGCCCCCACGCAGAAAATTCCGCCGCCGCAAGGTGGGATTTCCTAACCGGAAGCTGATCAGTTGACGGACAAATCGGACGAGTTCGGCATGCTCGTCAACCAATGACCAGTCGAACCAGGAGAGCGTGTTGTCCTGGCAGTAGGCATTGTTGTTGCCCTTTTGCGTTCGCCGGCACTCGTCGCCGGCCACCAGCATCGGCACTCCTTGACTGAGCAGCAGTGTGGCCAGCAGGTTGCGAATCTGACGTGCCCGAAAGCGGTTGATGGCCACCTGGCGGGTTGAACCCTCGACCCCGTAGTTGTCCGAAAAATTGTTGTTGTCGCCGTCACGGTTGCCCTCGCCGTTGGCCTCATTGTGCTTTTCGCGGAAGCTGACGAGGTCGTTCATCGTGAAGCCGTCGTGGGACGTGATGAAGTTGATGCTGTGATAGGGCTGCCGTCCGTTATCGCCATAGAGATCGCTGGAGCCCGCCAAGCGGGTGGCCAAGTGGCCGGTCTGGGCATAGTCACCCCGCCAGTAGCGGCGAACGTCATCCCTGTAGTGACCGTTCCATTCCGCCCAGCGGAGGCTTGCGAACGAACCAACCTGATACGCACCTGCTGCATCCCACGCTTCGGCGATGATCTTGGTATCGGCCAGCATTGGGTCTTCGGTGATCACTTCGACAATCGGTGGGTTGGCGACGATGTCGCCATTGCGATCACGTGAAAGAATGCTTGCCAAGTCAAACCGAAACCCGTCGACGTGATAATTGTGAACCCAATGCCTGAGGCAGAGAAAAATCAATTCACGAACGATGGGATGGTTGCCATTAATGGTGTTGCCGCAACCAGAATAGTTACGGTAGCTCGACCCCCCATCGCCCAGCATGTAATAGACCCGGTTCTCGAGTCCCTTGAACGAAAAGGTCGGCCCCAATTCATTGCCTTCGGCCGTGTGGTTGAAGACCACGTCAAGAATTACCTCGATGCCAGCGGCATGCAGGGCCCGGACCATCTCCTTGAACTCCCGCACCTGGCATCCCGGTTCGCTGCCTGCTGCATAGCCCCGGTGAGGAGCGAAGAAGGCCATCGGGTCGTAGCCCCAATAATTCGACCGCTCGCCGCGGACGCCATCGGCCGCCTCGGTGGGAAACTCATGGACCGGCATCAGTTCGACTGCGGTAACGCCGAGTGACTGGAGATAGGGAATCTTTTCGATGACGCCCAGATACGTCCCTGGATGCTTGGCCCCGCTGGTCGGACTTTGTGTAAAGCCCCGCACGTGCATCTCATAGATCACCGTGTCGGCCAGCCCCCGCCGCAGGTGTCGATCTCCCTGCCAGTCGAACGACTCGTCCACTACGACACTCTTGGGTGGTCGAACAATGCCGTCGGAGCCCGGCAGATAGTGCCCCGCCAGTGCCTTGGAGTAGGGATCGATCAGCCGGGCTGAGCCATCAAACCGCTGCCCACGCTCCGGATCGAACGGTCCATCAGCCTGGAAGTGGTAGAGCTGGCCATGCCCGATGCCGGGTACAAAGATGCTCCAGATATCGCCCCAGCGATCCTGCTCGGGATCGAGGGCAATCACCTCGGACGGCTCAGGAGCATCGACAGAGTCGTACAGCAGGACACGCATCGCCGTGGCTGACCGGCTGTAGACGACAAACTGGACGCCGCCGACCGTATCCGGCCCAGCCGACTGAAGGATCGCCCCGTAGGGAAGTGGAAAATTGAACTGAAGCGGCGGGAGGGTCTGCTGGGCATGCAGACGGCGGCTGCTGGGAAGGCGAGTTTTTGCCATGGCAGACATGATACACCGTCGCAAATTGATTGCGGAGCGATGGCGGTCACAGCACGCCATCTGCTATTCTCACGGGCATGGTACAGATCCTTCAGACTATCTTCGCCGCCCTCCAGCGGACCCTTCATTTCGTTATGACGACTTCTACCGGACGGCTCATTGCCGTAGGTGTCGTTGTGCTGGTGGCCGCGACGATCCTCCGCAATCTTGTCAAAGTATTCCGGAAGCCGAAGGAGATCTCACTTGTCGACCCACTGCGGGTGGTTGACCTTTCCGCGCAGCCCTTGGGTGAACTCAGCCGCAACGAACTAAAAGTCCATAATTTGCCAGTTCGCCTCGGAGCGATTGCCCTCGCGCCGCTGGGCCGCATCGAACTGCCCTCCGACGAGGAACTTCCGGCGGTACTCGATACGCTGGTGCCGGGACTTGGGGCTTTCGTGAAACGGGACAATCCGGTGGTCCGGAACTGGCCAAATCAGGTGAGCGTCGGTGGATTTGCCAACAACCTCGCCCTCCATCTCCAGGTTGCGGAGCACGATTTCAGTGAATCACCCTGGTGCCTGGTTGCCGGCAAGACTCGGCGGCCGGCGGGCCTGCTGCTGGTGGCGTTGGCCTTCGCTGCCCCTCGACCTAATCGGCTGGGAGTTATCCGGCTGGAAGATGAGTCGCAGTGGATGCAGGCTGTGCAGGTGAGTGAGTCTGCTTCCGCCGGGGGCTAACCCCGGCCCTTGCAGGACCGGGCAACCCGGCGAAGATAAGCCTGTGAGCGGAGCAACCTATTCCAGTGCCGGGGTCGATCTTGCCCTCTACGAGGAGTCGATGGCGCGGCTCCCTGCGCATATGCGGCGAACCCAGTGTCCGCGGGTGATGAGCAAAGAGGGCGGGTTCGCTGCCGTCTTCCAGCTTCAGTTGCAGGGGCTTTTTGCCCGGCAGTACGACGACCCGCTGCTGATCTCCTGCACGGACGGCGTTGGCACGAAGCTGAAGGTCGCAGTGTCTGCCGGCTTACACGACACGGTTGGTATCGACTTGGTGGCGATGAGTGTCAACGATCTGCTCTGCACCGGCGCCGAACCGCTCTTCTTCCTCGACTACGTCGCGATGTCACACGACGAGCCTCCGTTGCTTGAGGCAATCGTCAGGGGTATCGCCGACGGCTGTGTGGCCAGCGACTGCGCCCTCGTCGGGGGTGAGACCGCCATCCTGCCTGACCTCTATCAGCGGGGGGACTATGACCTGGCTGGCTTCTGCGTCGGCGTTGTGGAACGCAAACGCCTGATTGACGGGAGCCAGATTCAGCCAGGAGACGTTGCCATCGGCATCGCCTCGTCTGGCTTTCACTCGAACGGCTACAGCCTGATCCGTAAGGTGGTCTTCGAGATAGCGGGGCTCTCACTGACCGACACAGTGCCAGAGTGTGATAACAAGACGGTGAGCGACCTGCTACTGGAGCCCACCCGGCTGTACGCCCGGGCGGTGCGGTCGGTCTTGCGACACTACCGCGTGAAGCAGGTCGTCCACGGCATCGCCCATATCACCGGCGGTGGGCTGGCCGAAAATCTGGGCCGCATCGTCCCTGATAACGTGCAAATACAAATCGGCCGGAACAGCTGGGAGATTCCGCCGGTCTTTGGCTGGCTGCAGCGGCTGGGGCAGATTGAGGCTGCCGAGATGGATCGTGTCTTCAATATGGGCCTCGGCATGGTGCTCGTGGTATCACCACATTTCGCCGACAGCATTCAGCACCAGTTGGCAGATTTGGGAATGACAGCCTGGCGAATTGGTCAGGCGGCCGAGGCCGAGCCAACGGCACCGCGGGTGGTAGCCAACTGACGGCGTAGCCGCCTTCCGCTGGTACCTTTCGACGTTCTCGAAGGGGCCGAACGAGCTGAAGCATTTCATCGTGTTCCGGTATAGTTGCATCAACGGGATCGAGAAATTTTCTTCCTTCCAGGTGACACTGTCATGTCCTCACCAGCTACCCGCATCATTCACTCTCAACTCAGTTATCTCCTCGAGAGCGATACGGTCTCGCTGGCTGTCACAAGGCAGGGCGGGCATCTCGCCCCCGTGACCTTTGGCAAGGGCGGTGCCAACTCGATCAGCCCTTACTATGTCAGCCCTTGGCAGGACGAGGCCCACCCGGCAATGCCGGCCGCCGTGCTCACGCCACTGCGGGGTGATTTCTTCTGCCTTCCCTTTGGCGGGAATGGGTCCGCCTACAAGGGCGAGCAGCACCCGCCACATGGCGAGACAGCATCTGCGGAATGGTCTCTTGAGTCGGACGCCCCACTGGCGAATGGCACGTCACGGCTGGTGTTAACACTTGAGACGAAGGTGCGGCCTGGGAAAGTGACCAAAGAGATCTTCCTACGGCCCGGCCAGCCAGTGATCTATCAGCGGCATCTGATTGAAGGTTTTGCCGGCCCAACTCCTCTGGGCCACCATGCCACGCTGGCGATGCCAGACGATGACGGCGTGTTCGCAATTTCAACCAGCCCTTTCCGGCTCGGCATGACCAATCCTGGGGTCTTCAGTGATCCGGCCAGCGGGGAGTATCAGGCCCTCGCCCTGGGTGCGACCTTCACCGACTTGGCCCGGGTTCCGAGTCTTTTCAAGGAACCAGCAGAGGTTGACTGTTCACGCCTGCCGGCACGGCGGGGCTACGCCGACCTGCTGGCAGTGGTGGCTGATACCGACGCCCTGGCGGGCAGGCCTGCCTGGACGGCTGCGGTCAACACACGCGAGCAATGGGTCTGGTTTTCGCTGCGGAACCCGACCGTTCTGCCGACAACGGCCTTCTGGCTTGAAAACCGGGGCCGCCACAGCTTTCCCTGGAACGGCCGCAACCAGTGCCTCGGCCTTGAAGATATCTGCGGGTTCTTTGCCGACGGGCTGGTGCCCTCAGTCGAGCCAAACCTGCTCTCGAGGCAGGGCATTCGCACCGCAATCGAGCTCTCGGCCAAGATTCCGACCGACATTCGCTCCATCCAGGCAGCAGTGCCAGTGCCTGCAAGCTTCGACCGGGTCGCGGAGATTGAGTTCACAAAGACCGGCCTAGTGCTCGTAGCAGCAACGGGAGATCGAGTGGAGGCATCTCTCAATCACCAGTTTGTGCTGGGGAGCGGAGACACGCCATAAGTCGGGCGACGCGGCTGACATCGTCCAGTAAGCAAGCCGTCGCCGCTGAAAATATTTCTTTGGAGGGAGGGGTATGTACCGCCATTTCATGTTGCTCGGTCTGATGGCTCTCAGTCCGTCACTGGCGGCGGCCCGGCAGTTGGCCGCTGAAAAACCGAACGTCATCCTGGTGATGGCCGATGACCTTGGCATCGGCGACCTTACCGCGACGAACCCTGACTGCAAAATCAAAACACCCCGGCTGCAGCAGATGGCGGAAGAAGGCATCACTTTCCTTGATGCCCATACGCCAAGTTCAGTCTGTACGCCGACCCGCTACGGCCTGCTGACCGGCCGCTACAACTGGCGGTCGCGGCTGGCACGGGGCGTACTGAGCGGCACGAGCGAGCATCTGATTCCTGCTGATCGTCCAACCCTTGGGCATCTGATGAAGGCCGCCGGCTATCACACCGCCATGATCGGCAAGTGGCACCTCGGCTGGGACTGGCACAAGAATGGCAAGACGATCGATTTCACCAAGCCGGTGGTGAACGGACCCGATATCAACGGCTTCGACTCATACTACGGCCATTGCGGCTCCCTCGATATGCCCCCTTACGTCTGGGTCGATACGGGCAAGGTCACCGCTGTGCCCGACCGCGAGGAGGGCGTCACCAAGCAAGAGAATCGCTACGGCTGGTACCGAAAGGGACCGATTGGCTCGGACTTTGACATACCTGAGGTGCTGCCACACCTCTTTGACAAGTCAATTGCCTATGTCAAGGCAAAAGCCGCCGCGGCCCGAGCAGGCAGACCATTCTTTCTCTACCTGCCGCTGCCCGCTCCGCACACGCCGATCGTGCCGGTCCCGCCATTCAAGGATGCCAGTGGGCTCAACCCCTATGCTGACTTCGTGATGCAGGTCGATCACCTGATGGGCCAGCTGCTGGACGTGGTGAAGGCTGCCGGCCTCGATGAGAACACGCTGGTGATCTTCACCAGCGACAACGGCTGCTCACCCGAGGCCAACTTTCCGCTGCTTGCCCAACACGACCACGACCCGAGCGGCCCGTTCCGCGGCCACAAGGCCGATATTTACGAAGGCGGCCACCGGGTGCCGCTGCTGGCCAGGTGGCCGGCAGCCATTCCGCCCGGCCGAACCACCGACACCCTCGCCTGCCTAACCGATATCTACCCCACGCTGGCCGAAATCACGAGGCAACCCCGAGCGAAGGAGGGCGGTGAAGATGGCTTCAGCCTCCTCCCGGTCTTCATGGGCAAGGGGAAGTCGGCACGCGACACGCTTATCAGTCATTCGGTTGAGGGCTCATTCGCGATCCGCCAGGGCGACTGGAAGCTCTGCCTGTGTCGAGGCAGCGGCGGCTGGAGTGCCCCGAAGGAAAATGTTGCCAAGAAGCAGGGACTGCCACCGCTGCAACTTTTTGATCTGAAGGACGATCCGGCCGAAACCACCAACGTGGCTGCTGACCATCCGGCCGAGGTCAGCCGGCTGTTGCAAGTGCTGCAAACCCAGGTGGCCGCCGGCCGCTGTACACCAGGTGAGCCGCTGGGCAATGATCGCAATGTGACATTCCTGCCAGCTGGGGTCAGCTTGCCTGGCGATTAAGGTGCATAGCCACTGGGACAGCCCTCACCTCAATTGTGCTGACATCAGCGGCAACCAATGGTGTCAGCACGCACAAGGCGTTCTGCCGATACAGTAGTCGTGCCGGCGAAGCCTCGGCTCTCCCACGATTGTTTGGCACGGAGACTCCACCATGGATAGTTTCGCGAAGCTTGTCGCACTGTCTGCCCTGCTTCTATCCGTCAGTTCGTCCGCGGCAGATCCAGCAGTACCGCGTCCGAACATCGTGCTCATCAACGCCGATGACCTTGGCTACGGCGACCTGAGCTGTTACGGCGCGACGAAGATGAAGACACCAAACGTCGATCGCCTCGCCACAGAGGGCCGCCGATTTACTGACGCCCACTCAGCCTCAGCCGTTTGTTCCCCCTCCCGCTACGGCCTGCTAACCGGCCAGTATCCCCTGCGAAAAAACTTTTGGGGGCCAACCAATCTCTATCAGGAACTCACAATTGACACCGACCAGCCGACGCTCGCCAGCGTCTTGAAGTCCGCTGGCTATGCCACCGCCATCATCGGCAAGTGGCACCTCGGCTTTGGCCGCGGCCGCACAGACTGGAACAAGCCACTGGCGCCTGGGCCGCTAGAGGTTGGCTTTGACTCTTACTTCGGCATGCCGACAGTGAACAGCGGCCCGCCGGCGGTGTATGTCGAAAACCACAGCGTGGTGGGCTTTGATCCGACAGATCCCTTCGTGCCGGGGCAGGAGTCGGTGACCCAACGGTGGCCGGACAAGGGGGGCTACAAGAGCATCGGCGGTGCCCGAGTTGCCTTCGAACGCTACCGCGAAGAAGAGGTTGGCACTACGTTTGCCGAAAAAGCAGTTGCCTGGATTGAAAACCAGCAGGCCACCGAACAGCCCTTTTTCTTGTACCTTGCCACGACCAACATCCATCACCCCTTCACACCCGCCCCGCGGTTCGTCGGAACAAGCGAATGCGGACGCTACGGGGACTTCGTGCATGAACTTGATTGGATGGTCGGTGAGCTACTGGCCGCTCTTGATCGCTACAATCTCACTGATAAGACCCTGGTCGTCTTCACCAGCGACAACGGCGGCATGCTCAACCGAGCGGGCCAGCAGGCCTGGAAGCGGGGGCATCGACTCAACGGTAACCTGCTCGGCTTCAAGTTCGGCGCCTGGGAGGGGGGGCACCGGGTGCCGTTCATCGTACGTTGGCCGGGGCAGGTGCCGGCCGGCAGCGTCTCGACCGCACTGGTCAGCCAGATTGATCTGATCACCACCTTCGCCGCAGCGGCCGGTGCGGTTGTTCCATCAGGGGCAGTAATTGACGGCGTCAATCAGCTGGCCGAGTTCACCGGCACCGCTCGCAGCCCGGCCCGGACAGAACTTGTCATTTCACCCAACAGTCCCCGCCACCTTTCCCTTCGACAGGGTCACTGGATGCTGATCCCTGCCAAGGATGAAGGCGGCTTCCAGGGCAAGCGGGTTGGCGACCATCTCCTCGGTGGAGCTGCCGCGCAGCAACTCACAGGGTTGGTCAATAGCGATGTGATTAATAGTCAGATTCGACCTGATGCCCCACCGGTTCAATTGTATGACCTCGCCGCCGACCCACGGCAGACCACGAACCTGGCAGCACAACAGCCCGAGGTTGTTGAACGAATGCTGGCTGAACTCGTAGCTTGGAGAAAGCAGATTCCCGCGAGCCCACGGCTCGGCTGGATCAACCTGCGACAGAAATAGCCGAAGCGTCGACGATCGAAAGGGATGCGTTGAAATGAGGAACCATCTGCCTCGTTTCCGTCTTGTTATCTACGGAGGCCTTACCGCTGCGATCATCACTGTCGCTGGTCTCGTCCGTAAAGAGGGTGGAGTCGATCGAGCTTCACCCGCGATGCTGGCAATTTTTTGTGGGCTGGCGATCGCTTGGGCCATCGTGTTTGTCGGTGATGTCGCGTGGCATGCCTGGAAACGTGAGGGTTACGCCTGCATTCACTGCGGTCGACAGTTGCAGATGCGAGCATTTCGGTTGGAAAAATGTCCCCACTGCGGTCAGTAAGCTCCTGACGCTACGGAGATTAACTCCACCCGGATCAAAAAGTCGATGTTCTGCAGTAAGAATTTCCCTTTCCGTATGATCGCACCGGCGAAAGTACTGGCTCGTCATGACTTGATTCCGGGGTGGTCATCCGTCGTAGCGGCCGTCAAATCAAAACCATGAAACTGGTAGGCTAAAGCGTCGCTTTTCGCAGTCCACGCCAATTGCTGACAGTACTGGAGCCCATGCTAAACCGCCCTGAGCAGTCTCATGCGCCAGTCACGCTGCCGGGGCAAATATCGTGTCTGAATTCCAGGTCGAATAAAAATTACTCGGCATTTCTTTGAGTCGTCCATCGTTTGCGAGGACGGGACTGCGACGCTGCAAATTACAATGCTTCCGAGGCGGCCGGACACACCCCATCGTTCCTGCTGCGGCTTCCAGTCACCTGTTGTTTCAAGCAACATAAAATGCATCATTCAGCAATTCGACCACAGGTAGTCTCTACAGCGTCGTACAGCATCGGGTTTCTTCTGTGATGAAAGAAATGCACTCCATGA